>URVL01000056.1 GCA_900551265.1 uncultured Eubacteriales bacterium
CCGTAAAGCTATTCGTGTCGTCAACCAGGACGCGCAAATCGGAAAGTACCGGTTCGCGCATGGATGCAAGCCCCATATAAGCCGCTGCGATCTCTCCGGAGGTGGCGTTGTGGTTATTGATAATCCCATAGAGATAGTTGACGGCCGCTCCCGCGTCGATATGTTCCACTGCGGAAACCAGTGCAAGCGCTGTGGTCAGAGCGTCCGGATCAGCATAGGAGAAGAGCCGTACACCACCGCTGTAACCCTGATATGCGGAAAATTCAGGGCGTTCTATAGCCATTTCCGCGTCCGGATCAAGAGTTGAAAGGATATCGGCTGCCGTAATACGCGCAAGCGTTTGATCGACGCGTTGCCCGCTCATGGAGAGCAGTTCGGAGAGCGCAGACATATAAATCTGACGTTCCGCATCGTAGAAAATCATTGTGACCGGATACTTAACGGCATCAATATCGACCGGATCCGAGAGATTGCCATAGGAAATGGCTGTCAACTCGTGACGGCTTTCCTCTATAAGAATCGTACGGGTAATACCGTCACGCTGCGAACCGGAGTCTGCAAAAATGGTGATTTCATGACTGCCGGCTTCCAGCGGTCCCAAATTGAAATAGGTGTAACTGCCGGCTTTCCCCTCGGTCTCGACGACAGACTGACCGTCCACTGTTACCGTATAAGTCACGGCAGCGCCGTCCTGCGCGCCGTATACCCGCGCAGACAGCGAGACATCGTCTCCCACTGTATAACTGTCGTTTAACACAAGATTGATGAAAAAGGGAATGGAGACTTCCACATTGTGCGTGGCGCTTCCGGCATACGCATTTTCTGAGACAACTGCCGCAGTGATGCGCCAGGAGGTCAGATTGTCGGGAAGCGTAAAGGAAAAGTCAGCATTACCAGAAGCGTCTGTCTGTCCGGTCAAAAAAGCCGCCGTATCGGCAAAATCATTTCGTGCCTCTTCCGAAGCCCCATCTCCACCGCCTTCCGCATAGGCGTCGCTCATATTTTTGTCAACATAAGAGACAAAACGAACCGGCTCTTCATAATAGCGCATGGTATAAAGCGACGACGCAGGATGAATCTGCTGATCCATGATGGCGAACAACGCTTCGTCAACAACACCGATGGCGTAACTTGCAGAAACGGGATTGCCCTCTGCATCTGTCACACGGATCGTGCCTTGAACTGTTCCGCCGGGAGAGTAGGCCTCTTCGTCAGTTGTGATATCTACAGAGAGCTCACGCTCGGTGTAGTCGTATAAAACATAGGCAGGCCGCACGGAGTAGACATGCTTTCCGTCAAAGTAGGCGGCGTAAATGACAACATTGGGGATCATTTCCTCTGTAAAGGTAAGGGAGAGTTTATTTTCCTCTGCGACGTCATAACGCAGTACATGATCGGTCATCGTCATATAAAGCGATGTGCCGGAAGTCACTTCCTCTGTACCACAAAGTCCGAAAACGGCGGTCTCCCCAAGCCGGAGGTTACCGGCATCGGCGTCTTCCCGCAAAAGATAGTAGCCATAGTAATATCCGCCCGGATAGGTGTCGCTGCCGAGATAAACAGACGTTTCAAAGGCAACGCCATCTGGGGAGGTATAGGTCACATCCATGCGGTAATAAGCGTTGTCGCTGTAATCGGCATTTTGATAAGGCGTTGTGGTATATTGCCCGTTGACGGTTGTAAAATCTTCGCTGTACACGACTTCCTCATGACGTTCGTAGTCATAGGTATCAACGGTAACTTTATTGATGGCGTCGTAATAGCTCCCGGTGGAATACTTTTCATAATAACACCGTACCAGCGTTGCCGTGCCGCTGACGTCCGCCGATTCGCCGCGCAATTCGTCAATGTGAGAGTAATAGTCGTTCAGATGTTCCTCAAACGAGGCAAAATCAATGGCATTTGACTGAATTTCGACACTGAGTGAATGATCTGACGCAGCATTCGCCGTCAACATATAATCGCTCGGGAAGTAGTATGCCTGATCAAATGCACTGACATAGACGTCCTCTGCGCCGGTCGTGGATACATTAACATACTGAGTTGTTGGCATCCAGTCTCCGCCATAGGTGTTGGGAAAAACTGTGGCCGACGCGCTGCCGCTGTCATCCAATGTGAGTACGTCGCCGTATGTGTCTTTTGTCAGCTGCACCGCGAGGCCGGCAGCCGGCGTACCATCGAAAAACTGACCGGATATCGCAACGTCGAGCGTTTCCCCTGCACGATAATAGTCCTGGTCAAACCCTACGGTGAGCACATAGGCCGGCTTTGTATACTCCATTACTGTATACGCAGTCGAGCAGAGCGTCTCGCCGTTTGCCGCAAAAGAAAGTGATACATAGCCGGAGACGTTTCCTTCGAAGGAATAGGCGCCGGTAAACGTGCCGTCAGCCATGACTTCTACCGTGCCGACACTGCGCGGCTCTCCGACGGAAGATGCCAGAACTTCCAGCTCAGATGGGATAGAAGTTCCGTTTTTAGGAAGGATTACTCCCCAGTAGTGAACCGTATCGGTGGGTTGATAGACCTCACGATCCAAATAAATATACGTGTAGTAATCGCCGGACACATCGGTGTCAGTCGTACCGTCTATGCCGACGTAATCCACAAACGTGCGGCTGCCTGATGAGACGCGAAGTTCTGCATAGGCGGCGTCCGTTTCCTGGTAGGAGATGGATGCCACGCCATCGGCGCCGGTTTTAGCGCTGGCGGCCGAGTCACCGGCGGTCAACGTGACGTCGGCGCCGGAAAGTACATTGCCGGACTGCGTGTCATGCAGCCAGACGAGCGCTTCACCGTTTAATGCCTGGTAGTAAACGGAAAGTGAGGAGACCTGAATCAGCTTTTGTACCGTATATGTCGTACCTGCGTTGTCAGAGACGCTGATTTCAGCCAAATACCACCCCTCCGCTAAATCAGGTAGAAGCACATACGAGGGCGTATACCAATAGTCGTTTTCCATGGTCACGATTTCCGCCTCAAACGTATCAAGCTGTGCAAGGCCATCGTGTGACACCTGCACGTCACCATCAGCGCCGAGAACCGGATGCAGTGCGTCGTACTTTTCTTCTGCAAGGTCACGGTAGCGATCTGCACTGCCAACATTGTAAAGCGTTACATGCGCCGTTGTAAATTCCTCCGAGGCATAGATGCCGACAGCAATAGCGTCGCCGGGGACGAAGGTTTCGGTAAAGGCGTCTGACAAATAGAACTGCAGGGTATTGCCGACATCTTCAGCGGGCGTACGGAAGCTGAATTCATATGCAGCTTCCATCACTTCGCCTGACTCTGCGGTAAGGCCCGGCTGTATGGTGACGGTATAGACTGTATTGGGCGCAAGATTTTCATCAGGAACAAACGCAACGGTTTTGCCATAGTAAAGGAAGGAGCCGGAAACAGACGGCGAAATTTCAAAATAGTCTTCCATTCCGGATGAAATCATACGTGAAAAGTTGATTTCAATGCCGGTTTCCAGCGGCATACCGTCTGTGTTATCGCCGGGGAGTGTTGATTCTACACGCAAAGACGCATCTGTCTGAAATGCCCAGGACTTAGCCGTATCGTCACCTGTCGCAATGGAGACTGTGACAATCTCGCCGTCCTCAAACGGTTCGGACGGAGTCAACGTATAAAGCGTCTCATTTTCTGCCTGCAAGGTAAAGTCCACGGCAGGCTCGATTGTGATGCGGTCTTCCAGATCATCGGCAGAAATGATTCCTCCGGCGACCTCAATGAAAAATTCGGTGTCCGGCGTCACGACGCCGGATGTCCTCGCCGCGGCGAGGACATCAAAAGTCATGCCGTCCGCAATATCGCCGGAATCCCCGGAGTTTCCAGTATTTTCTACATTGTTTGCGGCGGTATTTCCGTCATTCGGATCGCTGCTGCCTGCGGGAAGCATTGGCAGGACGATAAACACGAGAAGCAGACAGGCCAACGCCAAGGCTCCTGCGGAGTACGCCCAACCGTAACTACGCCGGGACCTTCGTCCGCGTTCGCCCGCCGCGATACGGCGGCGGACCTCCGCTTTCTGGCCCTCGGTCATCGTCATATCCTGCAAATAGCGATCAACGATGTCTTTTAGTTTGGTTAATTTACTCATTCTTAAAAACCTCTGAAAGCCGTTTAGATCGTTTCATCCTGCAGTATATTGCGAAGCATATCGCGTCCACGCTTTAACCGGACATTAACCGTAGATTTTGCGGTATGCTGTATATGTGCGATTTCTTCCGCTTTGAAACCGTCATAATAATAAAGGAGGATTGTCTGCCGGTAGATATCGGGCAGGCTCTGTATGGCGTCGAGCAGGACGATATTCTCGTCGCGATCAATTGCATCCTGTTCCGGTGTACCGGACGCATCTGCAGCCATATAGTCTGAAAATTCCTCCGGACGGTCGCGATAGGAACGCTTACGCATCATATCGCGACACACGTTCATCGCAATACGGGTAATCCAGGTTTTCTCACTGGATTCCGAACGGAATGAAGAATATTTTGAATAGACCCTGATGAACGTCTCCTGTACGGCATCCTGTGCCAGATGATAATCTTTTAAATACAGATAGCATAGGCGCAGCAAGCCTGTGCCATAAGAATCCATGATCCTGTCGAGATCAGGCAGATCGTTTGTAGTTGTGAAAAACAGCACTGTCATCCTCCTGCAATGTGAGTAATCCGCCGTTTCATACATTAGACGAATGATACGACTGATAAATTACGATGAATGAGATATGAAAATAGTATACCATAAATATAGTATACCATAAATTAAGATGAAAAAAAGAGAAAAAAAGTTTTATGTGCAAAAAGAAAGACGCGATTATAAAATAATCGCGTCAAAACGAAAATGATTGGTTAAAATCTGAACGAAAAGAGACGTCCACAATCAGATCAGCCGTGCAATATCATTTTTTAGTTTTGAGATAATTTTCTTTTCCAGTCTTGAAATATAGGATTGTGAAATTCCCATTAAATCGGCCACTTCCTTTTGCGTCATTTCCCGCACGCCGCCGAGGCCGAACCGCAGCGTTATGATTTGCCGCTCCCGTTCGTTTAGCCGTCCAAGCGCTTCAGAGAGAAGCTGGCGGTCGGCATCGTCTTCCAAAGGTCGGATGACGCTGTCTGGTTCTGTGCCGAGAATATCGGAGAGCAACAGCTCATTTCCGTCCCAATCGGTATTGAGCGGCTCGTCAATTGATATTTCATGGCGCCTGTTGGAACTTTTACGCAGGAACATTAATATTTCGTTTTCAATGCAGCGCGATGCATAGGTGGCGAGTTTTATGTTTTTGGCAGGATCGTAGGTATGAATCGCCTTAATCAAGCCGATCGTACCAATGGAAATCAGGTCTTCGATATTGACATTTGTGTTTTCAAATTTTCGCGCTATGTAGACGACAAGTCTGAGATTGCGTTCGATGAAGATACGGCTGACCTCCTGATCGCCGTAATGTTCCATCAGGCGAAGTTCCTCCTCCGGTGAGAGCGGCTGAGGCAGGCTTTCCGCGCCGCCGATATAGAAGATGCTACCGGTTCGTCCAATACCGCGCAGCCATTTGAACCGGTTTTTCAGCAGATAAATCCGGGTTAAAAACGTTTTCCAAAAGTGCTTCATGCCAGGCTCCTCCTTTTCATGCGCCAATTACTGCGCCGCATCCTGTTTCTTCCGATAGTTCTGTTTCCGTAAGCGCAACAAGCGCGCCTTCCAATGCGTTGTCGTTTTCCCGGACGCTGTCTGCCCGCAGGGCCAGCAGCAAACCATGTTTTGTGCCAATGGCACGATAGGGAATCAGGCGAAACCCATCACCGTACCCTGCGCCTGCAAGCATCCTGAGCGTTTCGGCCGCATCGGAAACGCCAAACACATCAAAGATCGCACGCATGCCATGTGGAAATGCATCACGTACCCGGGTGTATTCCACAACGACGATACGGCCGTTTGTAAGCGGATCGGTAAGCCGGTTACCGGTGTCTACCATTGCCTCCAGTTCAATCGTTTTTCCAAACAGTGTGATCGCTACAACGGTACGCAGTACCGCATGTTCAGAGAGCCTCGGCGCATTTTTCAGGAGCAATGTCATAATCAAGTAGGCGCCAAGCGCTACTGCAATGAGAACGGTTGAAGAGATCCCTGCGTACAAGACGCCGTTGCGCACAGCGGCATTTTCCGGGTTTGTAAATTTGAAAAGCGCCATCATGGCGCCGGCGACCGCAAAACTGACTACATAAAAAATCAATGTTCGCCGTAGAAAGGTTCTCCAGTCATGAAAACCGTATGAGATTACGCTCATCAATGCTGAAAATGCCGTCTTTGCAAGGACGGTATAAAAAATATGTAGCTCCGGAAAAAACATAAAGCAGGCATAGAGGGCGCCTGCTGCCGCTCCGGCAAAGATACGCAGACGCTTGATCTGTGAACCGCAAAGCATGGCGGAGGTGAGGAGCAGCAGGTAATTGATGATAAGGTTTAAAATAAAGAGCTCATCTATATATACGACCATGTCCGCCTCCTAATGCCATGCCGGCATAAATTTCTTCATGCTATTCTGCCATAGTTATCATTATAGCGTTAGACCACTTGAATATGTGTCTTTTTCGGTCCGCGAATGGAAACTGCTTTTGGGGAATGCGGTGGGGAAGCGCAAAAAAACGTTTTGAAAGCAAAGCATGCTGTGGACTTTGGGAATATGGTTTTTTTATGGTTGCTATTTCACCTGCAAAATAGTATAATATATACAAAGCCGCTTCGTGCTGGACAAGCATGGAATGATATGGATGGTATGCCTGGGCCTCTGAAGGGGCGCTGCAAAAACAGGAACCATCAGTCAAAAATAAAGGGGAAGATGTGTTATGAACAGAAAGGGAGCGTTTTACACGGGTGAATATCGTAATGTATTTGCGGAATACGGCTACGACCCGGCGGAAATCGACCGCCGCGTAGAGGAAACCTATGAAGAAATGTTTCATGGGCCGGCTGACCGTGTGCTTTTTCACCCGGATTGGCCGGACAAAGCGAGCTTTGAAGATACCGGTAATGTAGATGCCCGCACGGAAGGCATGAGTTACTCTATGATGATGGCCGTTCAAATGGACCGTCAGGAAGATTTTGACCGGCTCTGGAACTTCAGCATGACTTTTATGCATCATAAGGATGGTCCGTACCGCGGCTATTTTGCATGGACAACGGCTTTGGACGGTACGCGCAATGCCGATGGCCCCGCGCCGGATGGCGAGGAGTATTATGCACTGGCGCTCTTTTTTGCATCCCATCGCTGGGGAGACCGGGAAGCACCGTATAATTACAGTGAGCAGGCCCGCGCCATTCTCCATGAGTGTGTTCACAAGGGAGAAAACGGTGAAGAAGGCCGCGCTATGTGGGATCCTGAAAATTATCTGATTCGTTTCGTCCCGGAGGCGGATTCAACGGATGCGTCTTATCATCTGCCGCATTTTTACGAACTGTTTGCTTTGTGGGCAAATGAAGAAGACCGTGCGTTTTGGAAGAAAGCGGCGGCGGCCAGCCGCGAATATCTTCATAAGGCTTGTCACCCGGTGACAGGCCTTGCACCGGAGTTTGGCGAATACGACGGTTCTCCGCGTAATTTCAATGGGCGCGGCGTCAGCCGTTATTACTCCGACGCTTACCGCGTGCCTGCGAATATCGGCCTGGATTCCCTGTGGTTCAATGTCGATCCATGGCAGCACGAAAATAACGGAAAGCTTCAGAAATTTTTCTGTGAAACGGAGCCGGAGCATGACTACCGTGTATATATGATTGACGGTACGGTGATTGACGAGCCGGCACTGCATCCGGTCGGTATTATTGCGACAAACGCTGAGGCGTCAATTGCGTCGTCACAATCGGAAGCGTACAAAGATTATGCACGCAGGTGTGTGGAACTCTTTTGGAACACGCCGCTGCGCACGGGGATTCGCCGCTATTACGATAACTGCCTTTATATGTTTGCCATGCTGGCGCTTTCCGGCCGTTACCGTATCTGGTGGCCGAAATAAGCTGTGTCACAGGAATAATCAATAACTCGAGGGGACGTTTTGTCCCCTCTGTTTTTTATGGAAAGACGAAAAAATTTTTTAAGGTGTTTTCATAGAAGCGAAGTCCCTTGCCTCCTTTAGGGCGTTTCTCGGTCTTTAAATTTTCCCGCGGCAAATTATCAATATGTTTGGAAACGGAGATGCGCTTTATGACAATGTTACCGTGCGTTATTTTCGTATCTTTCCGTTTCGCACCTTTATTGTGGGCACACAGATTTTAGGGACGCAGTTTTTTCTTCCATTATGCAGTTAGTATATAAAAGCGGCCTGTCTGAAAGCCAACGTTGTATGATAGATGCCGTGGAGGTGCTGAAACGAAAGATCTGATAAAGCGTCGTTTGCTGCCGGAATGGGCATATACGAGAAAATAGTTGCCGTCAGGGCATGTACATTTTCTTTTCGTTTGCATTTTTGGGGCTGCAGTGGTATTATAATACTGTATCTTTATAAGCGTCCGGGTGGTATGCCCGGCGGTCTTTTGGAGGTTGCCTGAAATGCGATATAAACTTTGTGTCCTTTTCGGGGGCGCGTCAACGGAACATGAAGTAAGCTGCCGGTCTACGGAATCGGTACTTGACCATATTAACTCAGAAAAATATGAAATGATAACTGTCGGCATTACGCGCGACGGACGTTGGCTGCGGTATCGCGGCGGGGATCCCGCTGCAATTAGAAGCGGCGCATGGGAACAGCATGCGGAAAACGTAGCCTGCTGCATTTCACCGGACACTGCTGTTCACGGCCTCATTTATGAGGATGGTCATACGGAGCGTGTTGACGTGGTGTTTGCCGTTTTGCATGGCAAAAACGGCGAGGATGGGACCATTCAGGGCCTTTTGGAACTGGCGGGTATCCCATACGTCGGGTGCGGCGTGGCGGCTGCGGCGAATACCATGGATAAAGTCATAACCAAGATGTTTGCCGAACGCGAGCAGATTAACCAGGCAAAGTATCTTGTTTTGCATCAGAGAAAATTTGAGAGGGATCCGGATGGCATTGCGGCAGATGCCGCTGAAACGTTGGGACTCCCGTTGTTTGTCAAACCGGCTCGCGCGGGGTCCTCTATTGGCGTTGGTAAAGCTAAAACCGTGGCAGATGTAAAGCAATACATAGAAGAGGCGCTTTGCTTTGACCGTAAACTGGTGTTAGAGGAATGTGTCGTTGGGCAGGAAATTGAAGTGGCCGTGCTGGGCGATGCGGACGGCGAGGTGCTGACGTCGTGCGTCGGCGAGATTGCACCCGCGCAGGAGTTCTATACCTATTCTGCTAAATATGATGATGAGGAGTCCCGGCTTTTTATTCCGGCGCGTATCCCACAGGAGGCTTCTGACTGTGTGCGTCGTGTTGCCGAACGCATATTCCGATCCATGGGATGCTTCGGTCTTGCGCGCGTAGACTTTTTCCTTCGTACGGATGGGGCTGTTGTGTTTAACGAACTCAATGCCATTCCGGGTTTTACGAGTATTAGTATGTATCCGCAACTTTTCGAGGCTTCCGGTATTTCCTATTCGGAGCTGATTGACCGTCTTGTGACGCTTGCGTTTCATAGGTGAGCCATGGGGGAGGATAACCGCGCCATCGGCGTATTTGACTCCGGGATTGGCGGCCTGACCGCCATGCGTGAACTGTCGGCGCTGCTGCCGCATGAAGATATTGTTTATTTTGGAGATACGGGACGTGTGCCGTATGGTACGCGCAGCCGTGAGACAATTGTCAAGTATGCGCGGCAGGACGCCAGGTTTCTCTGCAGCTTTGACTTGAAGCTATTGCTGATCGCCTGTGGGACGGCAAGCTATGCTGCTCTGGAAACATTGCAGAAAGAATTGCCTATTCCTGTTTTCGGTGTGGTGGAAGGCGCGTCGCGCCGCGCTGTGGAAGTGACGCGTGTAGGGCGCGTTGCGGTACTGGCGACACCTGCCACAATTTCAGGTCATGTGTTCGGAAATTTTCTGAAAGGGCTCTCGCAGGAAATTACGGTGATAGAAAAGGCATGCCCGCTGTTTGTCCCCGTTGTGGAAAACGGACGTTTCCGCCCGGAAGATCCTTTGGTACGCATTTTGACGGAGGAGTACCTGGCACCGGTACGCGAGGCGGGCGCCGACACGATCATTTTGGGCTGTACGCACTATCCGTTGCTTTCGGAGGCTATTTCACGTTGCGTACCTGGTGCTGCGCTCATAAGTTCGGGGGCGGAGGCCGCGAAAGCAGTAGCAGATTCCCTGAAAAAAAATGGCTTGACAGCTCCGGAAGGGCGTATTGGTACGCGCCGTTATTTTGTTAGCGACAGCGTGGAGCAATTTAAACAGAATGCTGGAATGTATCTCTGTCATCCTCTGGATGGCAGTGTGGCGTGGGTAGATATTGAAAAATACGAATGACTGAGGGGTTGACATGTATAAGCTTCCCGACGGGCAATTGGATATTTACACATTAATCCATCCCCTGGAGGATATGCTCGATCCGGAAAACCGGTGGGTGGTCCGGGCTAGAGCTATGCCTTGGGAAGAACTGGAACGAGTTTTGTCTGCCAAACTGTATTCATCGCGCGGAGCGCCGGCGAAGCCTCTGCGGATGATGCTGGGTGCGATGATGATTGGCGACCATTTGAAGTGCTCCGACGCGGAAACGGTTCGGCAGATACAGGAGAACCCCTATATGCAGTATTTTGTAGGACTCAATGAGTTTACCAGAGAGCGCCCTTTCGCACCGTTGTCGTTATCGCTTTTTCGAAAAAAAATTACGCCGTCTGTAGATCGGGAGATCCGGCGTATTATAAAAGCGGCGGACATACGGGAAATTGGTGACGATGCATGATAGACCGTAGCGTACAATACGTAAAAGGCGTGGGCGAGGCCCGCGCCAAACTTTTGAAGCGGCTGCATATTGAAACGGTCGGCGATCTCCTGCGTCACTTTCCACGAGCCTATGAGGATCGAACCCGTACGGTTCCGATCAATGAAGTGACGGAGGGTGAGAGCGTCTGCGTATGTGCAGAAATTACAAGTCCTGTCATGTCGTACCGGGGGAGCGGCGGCCGGCCTATTTCCAAGTTTACCATTTCGGACGATACCGGATCTTTGCAGGTGACCTTTTTCAATGCAAAATATTTCAGCGCCTCGCAGGGGGAAACGTATCGCTTTTATGGAAAGGCCGAGCGTATGGGCAGGCGCTTTTTTTTGACAAACCCCGTTATGGAACGTCCGGACAGCCATTTGAAGACAGGACGCATTCTACCGGTTTATCGTCTGACGGAGGGCCTCCCGAACTCTGCCGTGATCCGCATGGTAGAGCATGCTCTGGCGTATGTAAATGAAATACCGGAGACGCTCCCGGCCGCGGTTATTGAGAAATACTCACTGATGGCTCTCCATGAGGCCTACCGGCAAATCCACGCGCCGCAGAGTGTGGAAATGCTTACAGCTGCGCGAAAACGTTTTGCATTTGAGGAGCTTTTTACGCTTTCCCTGGGTCTTGCCATGCTGAAGACGGATCGCGGAGAAGCGGGAGAGACGTTGCCCCTGCCCAACATGGAGCCTTTTTATCAGGCGCTCCCGTTTGCACTGACGCATGCGCAGCATCGTGCTATTGATGAGGCTCTTTCCGATATGACGTCGCCGGCCGGCATTGCTATGCGCCGCCTGGTACAGGGTGACGTTGGCTCCGGTAAGACGGTGGTGGCGGCTGCGCTTGCCTATGCTGCTACCCAAGGCGGCGCGCAATCGGCCATGATGGCGCCGACAGAGATTTTGGCACGCCAACACTATTTGGACCTTTCGGCGCTTTTGCAACCGCTCGGCGTCCGTGTAGGACTTTTGACGGCGGGAATGCCGCTTATAGAACGCCGGCAGACGCGTGAACGGCTGGTATCCGGAGAGATTGACTTTGTGATCGGTACGCACGCGTTGCTTTCTGAGGGCGTAACGTTTTCGCGGCTGCGGCTTGTGGTGACGGACGAGCAGCACCGCTTTGGCGTGAGGCAGCGTGCACGTTTGCGCGAAAAGGCGGAGATTCCGCCGCATATGCTTGTCATGAGCGCGACCCCAATTCCGCGTACATTAGCGATGGTGTTATACGGCGACATGGATCTCTCTGTGATTGATGAACTGCCTCCGGGACGTATTCCGGTTGATACGCGCGCGCCGTCGGAGGAGTACCGGGATGCGGTATATGGCTTTATGCGCCGTCAGCTTGACCGCGGCAGGCAGGCGTATATTGTCTGCCCTGTGATTGAGGAAACGGAAAATGAGGATTTGAAGGCCGCCGCGGTATTCGCGGACGAGCTGCGGCAAAGATATTTCGGCGGATACCGCGTAGAGCTTTTGCACGGGAGAATGTCCGCCCGCGAAAAAGACGAAGTGATGGAGGCCTTTGTGGCCGGCAATGTTCAGGTGCTTGTTGCGACGACAGTGATTGAGGTAGGCGTGAATGTTCCGAATGCCAACATGATGGTAATTGAAAATGCCGAGCGCTTTGGTCTTTCTCAATTGCATCAGTTGCGCGGACGCGTGGGACGTTCTGATAAAAAATCGTATTGTGTGCTGCTCACGCGCTCTTCCTCACAAATGACACGGGAACGATTGGAAATTATGTGCCGGACAAATGACGGCTTTGAAATTGCTCGTGAGGATCTGCGCATTCGTGGACCAGGCGAATTCTTTGGGCAGAGACAGTCCGGCGTCCCGGGATTAAAAATTGCGGACCTTGGCGCCGATATGACGTTGCTTGCAAGCGCGCATGATGCCGCGCTTGCTCTTTTGGCGCAAGACCCACAGCTTTCCGCGCCGGAAAATACCGTTTTGCGCAATCAGATTAGTCAATTGTTTCAAAAAGAAAGGACGTAAAGATATGGAAGATCTGAAAACAAATGTTGCCGGTTTGACCTTGAAGCCCGTGGAGAAGGAAGACCTCTCCACGTTGCGCGGCTTGCTGTATGAACTTGCAGAGTATGAGCATCTGGAGGATATTTTTGATGTAGCAGAGGATGTGCTGGAA
>URVL01000057.1 GCA_900551265.1 uncultured Eubacteriales bacterium
TCGTCACCTCTGTGAATTACGTTGCAGTAGCACTCGCCGTTGGCTGTATAGGTATAGTAATTCTCTCCGCTGAACGGACTTTTTTCGAAGAACGTAAGCTTGTTATTTTTGACCTCAAAGTCGCTTCCCGTCGGGATTTTATATGTAATTTTATTGAGCGAACGCTCGGTGACCTCCATTTCAAAATTCGTAGGGGAGGCATATCTTACGGTGAAATTTACAAGCCTTACATTTTTACAGCCGCGCAGAGAAAACGCACACATATCGCCGTGAATCACAAGGGTTGAACCGCAGCCGTCCACGGTAATATTCTCCTTATTCTCGATAAGCACCGCAAAATACTTGTCGGGTGCCTTAAAGGAGTCCGTATTTGTCATATGGCAAACCTTGTGAATACAGCGGTCCTTGTAAAAATGATACTTATTCTTCGGGAAAATAAGAGTGTCACCGCTCTGCAATTCATTTATTGCTTTGATAACGCCCTCGGCAGAATTTGAGGCGTCGCAAAAATCCGTGGCTTTGATATTCAATATTATCCTCCGATTGTAAATTATAGCATAAGCTGTTTAGATGGTTTTTAACTACATGCTCGTTTTCGGCATATTCATGTGTGCTCGTATCACCGTTTGAGTCGGATTTTTAAGATGTAATACCGGCTTTTTTAAGCTCCCTCTTCAGTCTCTTGACTGCCGCTGCAAGTATGATTTCGGTGTTTGTTCCGGTTGAAATAAGACAATACACCTCGTGATAAACCGCATAAAACGCACACTTTAAATCACATTTTTCCGAAACGGGATATTTCCTTTTATATGCTTCGTAAAGCCCGAAGCACTCCCCGGTCAGGTTTCTCAGCTGGAACAAATCAAATTCTTTGTCAGCCCACTTGCACTCAAGAGGGTCGATTATCGCGGTGATATTAAGTCTTTTATCGGACATTACATTCACAACATTCAAATCGCCGTGGATAAGAGACGCCTCTTTTACGGGCTCGCTGAAAATGTAATCAAAATTTTTCCACGCTGTTTGCATAACATTAAGCGTGCTGTCCTTCAGCCGTTTTTTTCTGTTAAGCTCTGCGGCGGTCTGTAAAATATCCTGCGCAAACGGTCGGTAAAAATCAAGCCAATTATCGTACTCGGGGAAATCGAGGCTGCCGAATTTGTTGCAGGTAATGTTGTGCCAATTTGCAAGACAATCCGCTATTGCATCTGCAAATTTCGCTTTTCTTTTTTTGCTTAAAAACAATTTCGAAAAGTCGGTGAAGCAGTCTGTTCCGTTCACAAATTCCTCAATTATAAAATCCATGGGGATTTCGTCGGTTGCGTCAAAGGTAAAATAGACCTTGGGAATATGAACCGGCGAGCTTTCGGCAAGCTTTTTCAGCGCGGCGCTCTCATTATGCTGCATACCGGCGACGCGGCAGGCCTTTACCGTAAGAGTGTACGGCATCACGGACAATTCGGCCTTGTAGACATAGCCGAAGGAGCCGCCGCCTATGTATTTAATCTGCGTTGCTCGGCTCCCGTAATGTCTGAAAAGCACTTCCTTTGCAAATTCGCATGTCTGTTCTTTTGTGTATTTGCTGACTGTTTTTTGCTGCATAGGTACCTCCCCTTTTTCACACTGTTTTTCAATTTTGTTAATACCCGTTTGTTTTCGACGTACCGATTTACACATTTATGTTTTAAAAATATAATATCAAAAAAAATAATAAATATCAATAAACATCTCTGTACAAAAGAGCCGTCGGACATATAGCCCGACAGCTCTTAGGTCTTATATGTATTATGGTGCTTTCGACGTCCGCAAGGCTCGCCGAGCTCCTTTTCAATTTGCTTTTTAAGCGCAGCCAGCCTGTTTCTGACCGTTGACGACGGCATATTTTTTATCTTGCCGATCTCTCTGCTCGACCAGCCGTAGCTTTTAAGAGTCACTATTTCTCGGTCGATCTCGCTCATTTTCAAAAGTATCTGCTGAATTTCAACAGATGTGATATCATCAAACACCTCAAGACATTTAATGCTTTCAAGCTCATCAAGCGAGTCGGCAAAATTGTTTTTACGAAGTCTGTCGGCAAGCACGTTTTTAGCAATTTTAAAAATCAAGGACTTTTCTTTTTTGATATAACCGAGTGCCGGCAGATAACCCCACAGCTTCATAAAGGTGATTTGAGCCAAATCCTCTGCCTCGTCGCTGTCAAATCGCCTTGAAAAATACGAAACTATGCTTTTATAATACTTTTCATAAATTTGGTTAAACAGTTCAATGTTATTCATTTTTTTCCGTGATTTTGTTGCCTACGGTTGAATTTACTTTAACATAGCCCAAAATACTTTTGCCGCATTTTACCTCGTTGCCTGCCGCAAATGTTATCTTTTTATCGGAGAGCATTTGCTCGGTCACGTCATTGTCAATATCGACATTGTTGCCTGCGGCCACCAATGTATTGTAATCGAAGCTCCTCACCGTATCGCCGTCGATTTCGATGGTGTTAGGGTAAGGCTTAATTACGACGTTATCCTCAACCTCAACACTTCTGCCGTTCATTCGCGTCATCTCATAGCGTGATTTTTTTCTTTTAAGCAGAAGTCCGTTCACGCATAAATCCGGAATCTTTTCAACGGTCTCAAGGATAACAATGCCGTTGACAATATAGAGGCAATCATCGGAAACATTTTTATCGTTTAATATAACCATTCCGTTTAAAACGCTGTATTTGCTGTAGCGGACCTCTATAATGCTTGCAACATTTCGGATTGTTATCTTGGCATAGGCATTTTTCCATTCATCACTCGCATTTTTCGGAATAAGAAGCATCGCACAGCTCTCGATTTTCTTGATTTCCCTTAACGCCTCGGCAGTAAAATTTTGCAAATCAAGAAGTGCTATGTTTTTTATGGTTTTTCTAAGCATAAACATTCCCCTTTAAAAGCTTTGAAACACACTTCGTTTATTAAGACGAATTCAAAATAAAAACTGTCCGTATTATTTCAATTTATTTTTACTTGCGATTACACACCCAAACGACATGCAAAGTAACGCTATTATCCGCACAACTCCGTCTGCGAACTGAATTAAAACAATTTTATCCATAATTCAATTTTCCTCTTAAAAGTTATTGAAGCGCGTTTCACTTATTAAGACGAAATTGAAGAGGAAACTGTCCGCATTATTTAAAAATTTATCGGAGTCCGCAAAATGCGGTATCGCAAAATAAACAATAAGGGCTCCGTTTTACGAAGCCCTTGAGCAAGTGTGTTCATATCAAGCGAAAAATCGAAGCCGTGTGATTTTACGTTCTTTTTTCCTCGGCGGACATATTTTTGCGACTGTTTGCACGCAAAATCACTTTATTTGAAATATACTTGATTACAATCGGAACCGCTACCGCCAAAATTACATAGAAAAGATAAATTCTGGAATCTCTCCACGGGTATGCGTACCACAATGTGCTCTTTGAAAATCTTGAAACCCTTGATATTACTAGGGTTTCAGACTTTTTCGATTTATTCCCACTCGACAAATCCTATTATATGGGACTGTATTTTCTATGTTTTCACGGATAAATTATTCGCAAATTTGTTAATGTTTCACCTGTTATTTTTGGCCGCTCAATTTCTTAGTATCAAAATAGTATCACAAAAGGCGGAGAAATGCAACCACATTCCCCGCCTTTTCCAAATCACTTCTCATTTTTCTTTAATACTATTCTTTGATATGTTCTAAGCGATTCCCCTCTTGGTCAAACAATTCATATACTTCATACTTGCCAGTTCCAGTCCCATAAAACAAGTGATAACCGTTTATATCTAAAGGTGTCAACTCTTGATTTTGATAGGTAATAGCGGCTACATCTTCGTCATAAGCGACAGCCATCACAACATATTTATCACTTTTATCATACCAAGAAACCAATACTTGCGTTCTAAGGTCACCACTGTCGAGCTTTTGAGGTATTTCAATATTTAGAGAGCCATTCATTTCAACAACGCTATAAAAAATACTGTTTTTTTGTATGATAGCGTTCTGGAGTTCATTATTATTATTTTTGTTAGTATATATTACTACAATAAGATTTTCATCAATTTGTTGGGAGGTTAAGATTTCGCCTACTTCAAACGGATATTTTATTCTGTTAAGTGCAGTATCAATACTTTTAGGAAAGTATATAAAAGAACCAATTACCACACTTAAAAAGATAAATAGTCCAATAAAAATTAGTTTTCTGTTTTTCATGTGCGGCCTCCAATGGGAATTTATCGTTTACATTATAACAGTAAAATTCCCTGCTGACAAGTACAAAACGGGAGGGCACCCCATAGAGTGCCCTCCTGCTGTCCGTTACCTCGCCCCCCGTCTAAACCTCCGCTTTGCCTTCTTCTGCTCCCGCTCTTGCGCCTCCCGGCGCTTTGCGTCCTCCACGGCTCGCTCTACTTCCTCCGGGCCGAAAGCCCGCTTGACCCGCTCAAAGTCGGCAACAGCACCCCGCAGGGCCTTGTTCTCCAACTTCGTTTCCTGCAAGCGGTCGGACAACCGCTCGTTTCCTTCCCTGGCCCGTCCATAGTCTCCCTGCAACCGCTCATACTTCCTCTTCAACTCGACATAGGCCCGGTACAGGGAACGCAGCACCTTGACGATCTGCGCCAACAGGGGCTTGGCTTTCTTCTCCCGGTAGGACTTGGCGCTTTCCAGCGGCCCCGGCTCCGGTAATATCCGCTCCGGGTCATCGGAGAACTGCGCCGCCAACTGCTCCATGTTCCTCACAGCCGGGGCCAGCTCCTTTAGGCGCTGTTCCTGCCGCTCCACCTGGCCCTGCTTCTTGGCCTTGACCGCCTCCAGCTCGGCAATCTCCTTGGCCCGCTGTTCTTTCTTGTAGTCCATCACAGACAGGTGCTTGTCGTGGGTGCCCTTGTCCTCCCACTCTATCCCGTGGCGCTCCATCACGGCGGCAAGCTGTTCCTTTTCAGAGCGTACCCACTGGCTCCACTCCGTGTCGCCCCTGGTGCCGCCCTTGAATCCCTGGGCCGCTAACGCCTGTTTCAGCGATACCCTTGTGTCCAGGCCTCGCTTGCTCCCGGTGGTGAACGGTACGAAGTCGATGTGCAGATGGGGCGTGGCCTCGTCCATGTGGAGGTGGGCGGAGAACACCCGGAGCTGGGGGTTGCGCTCCTGGAAACCTCTCATGTACTCGTCCAGCACCGCCGCCGCAAGCTGGCCGTCCTCGCCCTCGGCGCTCATGTCGTCCTTATTGCCCACTTGCAGGATGATTTCATGGAACGGCTTTTCCTGCTTGCTGGAACGTATCTTTTCATAGTAGTCCTCGATTTTGCGGTCTGCCCTGGTCTGCTTGTCATTGTACCGCTTGAGGGCCTCGTCAAAAAGCTCATGGAAAACCGTCTTGATATTTTCGTGGCAGTAGGTTATATTCAAGTGGGAGCGTGACCGGTCGGTGTTCTTGGCGTTGAACGCCCTGCTGTTGTGGTTCACCGAACCCTGCCCCACCATTGCGCTAATCGTCCTTTTCAAATCAACACTCCTTTCGCCGCGCCAGCGGCGGCCTTTGTTACTTTCTGCGAAAGTAACGCAAAAGCACTTTTGACAGCCTTGCGGCCATCAAAAGCGCATTTGCGCCCTACGGGGTAGAGTGGGGGCGTTGCCCCCGCCGTCTGCGGACGGCTCCCCCAGCAGGGCTGCCCTTTGAAAAGGGCACCCTGCACCCCGCCTAAACTTTGACACTCGCCGTTGGGCAGGGGGGAAAGGCACAGCCTTTCCCCCCACCCGGCCAGTGTCCTCCGTGGGCCAAAAGTCAAGGGGTTCGGGTTGTATTGCCTTGCGGCAATCTCCACCCGCAGGTATGCCCCCTTGACTTTCGCCCCCGCTCCCCGTGACAGCCGTGACGACCGTGACGGCTTTTTTGATACCGGGGGCGGTGCCGCAGAGGTCGTCACGGCCGTCACGGTCGTCACGCCTGGGGAGGTTCCAGCGTCAGCCGAATACTTCTCCCGGCGTGGGTACGGGTGCTTTCGTAGCGGATATGGTACTCATAGGACAGCCGCCACGCCCGAACATTCAACCGCATCGCCAGGGCATTGGCTTTCATATCCACCTCCAGGGCGGCGGCAAGGTCGGTGGCCGTTCCGCTCCACTCTGGCCGCTCCGCCGTCACCAGGGCGGCCACGGCCTCTAAAACCGGGTCGGGCGGTTCCCTATACGGTTCTGTTTCCCGCCGTTCCAACTCCCACGCCAGCCGTTCTCCGTCCCGTTTCAGATAGAGGCGCTGGTCTTGCAGGTCACGCCCGGATATGTCCAGCGTGGCGGCGCTGTCCGTTCTCCGCTCCTTTTGGAGCAGAAAGGCCCCGTCCGCTGCACCCATCAGGCCATTGGTGCCGGAGATCATATCAAACTTGTCGTCGGCCTGCTGCTTGCGGGTGTGGTGTACCAGCAAGAGGCAAATCCCCGTTCCATCGGCAAGGTGTTTCAGACTGGTTATCACCTTATAGTCGTCTGCGTAACTGTATTTCTCGGCCCCGGCCTCCCGGATTTTTTGCAGGGTGTCGATGATGATAAGCCGGGTGTCCGGGTGTTCCCGGACAAACCGATTTAGTTGTTCCTCCAGACCGCTGTTTAACTGCTTGGCATAAATGGAGAGGTGGAGGTCTGCGGCGCTGTCCTCCCCGAACATCCGGTATAACCGCCCCTGCAAGCGGGGATAGTCGTCCTCCAGAGCCAGATAGAGGACGGCCCCCTGGCGGACTTCGTATCCCCACAGGGGGAAGCCCTTGCTCACATGGTAGGCCAGTTGCGCCATGAGAAAAGATTTGCCGACCTTGGGAGCGCCTACAAAGAGGTACACTCCCGGATAGAGTAGGCCCTCCACCACGGGGGGCTTGCCGGGGTACACTTTTTCGTAGAGTTCGTTCATGGATAGGGAGGGCAGATAGGCCGGGTCGCTGACCCGGTCTATATGCCGCAGGATTTCCCTAAAATCCCGCTCTTGGGGCTTGTGTTCGGCCTGTTCCTCTGCTATACTTTGGTTAGGTTTTTGTGAGAGCGACTGTCCCCCGTCTGCGCCAACAGGCGGATATGGGACGGTCGTTTTCTCTTGTGATCTATCCATCTATCAATCCTCCCTCATGCCGTCCATGATGGCGGCGATTAGTTCAATGTTGTCCATCAGTTCCTTGTCCACCCCGGCCCCGGCCTCTATCCGTTGCAGTTCGGCCAGCACAGCGGCCAGTTCGTTCCGCAGGGCCTTGTAGACCCTTGGATTGCCCTGCACCACCACTTCCCGGCACAGGAGCCGCCGGGTGATGTAGTCCTGTTTCGTCAGCCCGGAGAGGCGCACAGCGGTTTCAATTTGTGCGTCCTCCTCCGGGGACACCCGAAACGCCACAGTCTTGTTTCTCCATCGGTTCTTGTTGTCCCTGTTCTTCAGCGACATGATTTAGGCCCCCTTTCGCTCCATGTCCAGCCTGTCCGCCATCTCCGTCTGCCGGGTGGGGAACAGGTGGGCGTAACGGTAAGTAATGTCGATACTCTCATGCCCCACCCGGTCAGCGATTGCCAGGGCCGTAAAGCCCATGTCAATCAGCAGGGAGATGTGGCTATGCCGCAGGTCGTGTATTCTGATCCGCTTGACCCCGGCCTCTTTCGCTCCCCTGTCCATCTCACGATGGAGGTAGGATTTTGTTACCGTGAAGATACGGTCTGTCGGCTCTACGGCGTACAGGCTCTTGATGTAGTCCTGCATTTCATCACAGAGGAAAGCGGGCATTTGAATGACCCGGTTGCTCTTGGGCGTCTTGGGGTCAGTGATAACATCCCGGCCCTTGATACGCTGGTATGACTTGGAGATAGTGACAGTCTGTTTCTCAAAGTCGAAGTCCGCCGGGGTGAGGGCCAGCAGTTCCCCCTCCCGCACACCGCACCAGTAGAGCATTTCAAAGGCGTAGTAGGAGAGGGGCTTGTCCATCATGGCCTCCGCAAATTTTAGGTACTCCGCCTTTGTCCAGAACAGCATTTCCCGGCTCTTTGGCTTGCCCATGTTCCCCACCTGGGCGGCGGGGTTGACTTTCAGATTGTAGTGCCGCACCGCATGATTGAACACGGCGCTCAACTGGTTATGGAGCGTTTTCAGATACACCGGGGAATAGGGCTTGCCGTTCTTGTCCCGGTAATTGAGCATTTCATTCTGCCACGCTATGACCTCTTTGGAGTGAATGTCGCACATCTTCCGCTTGCCGAAGTAGGGCACCAACTTCTTGTAGAGGATATGTTCTTTCGTGCCCCAGGTGTTTTCCTTGATACGGCCCTTCATGTCCGCCACATAGACGGCCACGAAGTTCTCAAAGGTCATTTCCAGATCGGCGGTCTGCTGTTGCAGGAATGTCCGCTCCCACTCCAGCGCCTCCCGCTTGGTGGGAAAGCCCCGTTTCATCTTCTTGACCTTTTTGCCCGTCCAGTCCTCGTAGTAAAAGGACGCATACCATGTGCCCTTCTCCTTGTCTTTGTACGCTGGCATTGCTGTTCCCTCCTTACTGCTCGTCCCGCAGTCCGTAGAATTTTTCCTCGAAGTAGCGCCTGCTCACCCGTCCGGGAATGGTGATAAAGCCTTTCTGTTTCAGTTCCTCGTTCATCTCCCGCACCAGTTTGTAGGCGTATGGCTTGGAGATACCCAGTTCCCTGGCTACTTCCTCCGCCTTTACAAACAGTTCCTTGCTCATGCGTTTCACCTCCTTATTTTTGTTTCGCAAATATGTTAATACATCCATCCTTATTATACATTAACACAAGTGTTAATGTCAAGAATTTATTTCGCATTTTTGTTAAATTTTATCTTGCATATTTCGCTTTTTTGCGCTATACTATTGGCAAAGGCGGTGGGATATTATGACAGTCGGAGATAAGATAAAGAAAATCCGCACCTTTCGAGGCATGACACAAAAGGAATTGGGGCTTGCCGTCGGCTTTGAGGAAAAGGGAGCAGACAACCGTATCGCACAGTACGAAACGAATTACCGTGTCCCCAAGCGGGAGTTGCTGGACAAGATTGCGGAGGCGCTGCGGGTAGACCGCCAGAATTTCTACACCATCGCCCCCGGCTCCGCCGAGGATTTCATGCGGACATTCTTCTGGCTCGACGAGGACAGCCCCGGCGCTATTCGCCTGTTCCAACTTGTCCGCAATCCAGGCAGGGCGGGGGCCGCTGATGATACCGCTGTACGGTACAATGACGGCGACGACTGGCCCGCACACCCTCCCGTGGGTATGTACTTCCAGTACGGCCTTGTGGACGAGTTTATGCGGGAATGGCTTTTGCGCCAGCAGGAGTTACACGCCGGGGAGATCACCAGGGACGAATACTTTGAATGGAAATTGAATTGGCCGAGGACTTGCGACGATTGCGGGAAATGTGAACCGAGCATTCCGTGGCGCAAAAATGAATAAGACAAGCAAAAAACCGCCCTGCTGAATTTGTCGTTCAGCAGGGCGGTTTTGCTTGTCCTTTTGGGATTATTCTCTTGAGAGTACCGGGCGGACACAAATAGTATCAATCCAGTATCAAGAGCCTTATGGACGGGCAAAAAAGCCTGTATTCATGCGGGTTTGCGCCGTTTCGAGCGTCATTCCCACTCAATGGTTGCCGGAGGCTTACCAGTAATATCATACACAACTCGAGAGACGCCGCTGCCGGCCTTCACTTCGTTTACGATTCTTGTTGCAACGCGAGATAGGAACGCATGAGAAAAAGGCACATAAACGCCGGTCATAAAATCGGTCGTGCTGATGGCTCTTAGCGCAACAACACTGCTGTAGGCACGAAAATCACCTACTACCCCAACACTCTTTGTATCGGTCAATACGGCGAAATACTGATCCGGTTTACGCCCGCGATATTTGCCCACTTCTTCTCGGAAAATCGCATCTGCCTCACGTAAAACGTCAAGCCGTTCTTTTGTCAATTCGCCGATGACGCGTACAGCAAGGCCAGGCCCTGGGAATGGTTGACGCTCTATAAACGCTTTCGGCAGTTTCAACTGCCGTCCGAGCGTGCGCACCTCATCCTTAAAGAGTCCTCGCAACGGTTCAACCAATTCGGTAAACTCCATATTCTTCGGCAGTCCGCCGACATTATGGTGACTTTTAATATTGGCAGAATTATTTGCGCCGGACTCGATCACATCCGGATATATCGTTCCTTGCGCCAAAAAACGAATTCGTCCATATTTTTCTCTGAGGCGTTTCGCCTCATCCTCAAACACACGGATAAACTCTTCGCCGATGATCTTCCGTTTGCGTTCAGGCTCTGTAACGCCTGCCAGCTTTGTCAGGAACCGTTCTTCCGCATTGACACGGATAAAGTCCAAATCGCGATTTTGAAATGCCGCTTCCACCTCATCTCCCTCATTTTTTCGCATAAGGCCATGATCAACGAAAATCGCATGGAGCTGATCAGGGATGGCTTTTGCCAGAAGCGCAGCACAGACGGATGAATCTACGCCGCCTGAAAGACCCAATATGACATGTTCCTGTCCAACTTGCGTGCGTATTTGTGCGAGCAGACGCTGTTCAACGTCGCGCATGTCATAGTCTCCGCGTGCGCCGCACACACGATAAAGAAAATTATATATCATCTGCGTTCCATTTGGAGTATTTTCAACTTCCGGATGAAATTGTGTTCCAAAGAGGTGTTTGTCGGCATTCCAGATCGCTGCATTAGGACAATTTTCGGTATGCGCGATGGAAATAAAGCCCTCCGGCAACGCACTGATCTGATCTGTATGGCTCATGAGGGCTATCTGCTGCGGTTCCAGACCTTCAAAAAGAGGAGTATCTGCATCTACTGTAACCGGCGTACGCCCGTATTCGCTCACAGCACAGGGCGCTACCATTCCGCCGGTAGAATATGCCATAAGCTGGATACCGTAGCAAATACCGAGAACGGGAATTCCCAAGTCGAAGAGTGCGGGATTGCAGCGCGGCGCTCCATCGCAGTAAACGCTGTCGGGTCCTCCGGTCAAAATGATACCAATGGGAGACAGCGCACGGATTTCCTCAATCGGTAAGTCGCCGCGCTTAATTTGTGAAAGAACCTTGCATTCGCGCACGCGCCGGGCGATGAGCTCCTTGTACTGCCCGCCAAAATCCAGCACCAACACCAACTGATTTTCCATTCGACTTCCTCCAAACTCTTTCATTCTGTTTGCCGCACATCATCTGTGTCAAAATCAAGCAAGAATCATCAAAACCATTAAAAAACTACACTTTTTTGTTATAATGTATCTTAACATTCCGCATAAAATCTGTCAAGGCATGCTGGCCGCGCCCGGCTTTTTTCAGGAAAATTTCTAAATCGTGCGCTATAAAGCAGATGATATCTGTTGGATACGATCAAAGCCTATAAAACAACAGCAACCAAATATTATTTTAACTGTGCCAGACTTACAAATAGAGCCTTTTGGCCTGCTTATCCGCCTTTTTGGTTATTGACAAACTAACATGGGGCGAATATAATAAAGAAGAAAGAGCAAGGGTGCTCCTTGGCAAGGGGTATGGTTTGCTCTTTTTTTGTTTGTTGAGAATGATGGAGGGCGCATATGAAGTTTACAAAAATGCAGGGCCTTGGAAATGATTATGTATATATAGACTGTACGAAACAGAAACTTTCCGATCCTGCTGCACTTGCCGTACGCATCTCGGACCGGCATTTCGGCGTCGGTTCGGACGGTCTGATTTGTATTGCCGGGTCCGATTGCGCAGATTTTAGCATGGATATGTATAACAGTGACGGATCTCAGGCTGAAATGTGCGGAAACGGTATTCGTTGTGTCGGAAAGTTTGTCTATGATAAGGGCCTGACGCAAAAAACCCAGATTACAGTCGAAACGCTTGCCGGCATCAAAACGCTGGCGCTGCACATAGAGGACGGCCGCGTCACCTCTGTGACGGTAGACATGGGTGTGCCGGAGTTGGCACCTCAAAAAATCCCGGTGGCGGCGGACGGCGAGACGTTTCTTGCACAGCCTCTGTATGCCGCCGGACGGGAATGGACGGTTACCTGTGTCTCAATGGGGAATCCGCACTGTGTTACGTACGTTTCTGACCCATATGCGCTTGATATTGAAACCATCGGTCCCGCCTTTGAGCACCATCCTCTTTTCCCCGCGCGCATCAATGCAGAGTTTGTAGAGGTGATCGATCGCAAAACGCTAAAAATGCGTGTGTGGGAGCGGGGTTCCGGTGAGACAATGGCCTGTGGTACCGGCGCATGCGCCACACTGGTGGCTACAGTTCTGAACGGGCTTTGTGAGCGAGAGGCTACGGTACGGCTATCCGGCGGTGATTTGCATATCAGATGGGATACACAAACCGGACATATTTATATGACAGGGCCTGCCGTCACCACATTTGACGGCGAACTTTATGAGGAGGAAGACAAACGTGGTACGTGTGAATGAGAATTTTCAAAAATTACCGGGCAGTTATCTGTTTTCGGAAACCGCCAGACGGAAAAATGCCTATCTTGCGGCACATCCGGATGCACGGGTTATCAATATGGGCATCGGCGATGTCACGCGCCCGCTGCCGCTGTCAGTTATACGTGCGATGCATGAGGCTGTAGACGAGATGGGAAACGCCGCCACGTTCCACGGCTACGGTCCGGAGCAGGGATACGATTTCCTGCGGGAGCTCATTGCAAAACATGACTATGCTGCGCGCGGCGTTTCTATTGAGGCCGACGAAATTTTTGTCAGCGACGGTGCAAAGAGTGATTGCGGAAACATTGGGGATATTTTTTCCGTAGACAATACGGTGGCGGTATGCGATCCCGTCTATCCTGCCTATGTAGATACCAATGCGATGGCTGGCCGCGCGGGGGACTATGGGAATGACGGACGCTGGAGCCGTCTGGGT
>URVL01000058.1 GCA_900551265.1 uncultured Eubacteriales bacterium
ATCCTCTCCTGGATTGTTCTTGCCCCAACAATTCTTCAGTATGATTTTCAGACGTATCGGATTCCAATTGACGGTTCCTACCAGGGAGTTACCATTGGCGGCGCAAGTATGCTGAGTATTGATTTTGATAGTAATATCGCAGAGCTTCATCGGATTATTTATGGGGAAGACAGCGAGGAAGATTCCCTGGCAGAAGCCGGCTGAAAAAAAGGAACCCCCGATCGGGGGTTCCTTTTTTGCCGTTTTTTCCTGGAAAGCCTATTTCGAAAAGCCGCCAATTAAAACAGTTGCGCTGTATCGTCCAATTGATAAAAGTTGGTCAGCAGGGGATCAAACGAATCGCTGGGACGATCGTCTTTAGGCGAAAAGCCTTTTTCGCGGATATAGGCTTTATAAAAGGTAGAATAATCCTGAAAACCGGACATGTGTGCGGCATCCTTATTACTGACTCCGTTTTGAATCAGATAATAGGCGCGGCTTAAACGCTTACAGGTAATATAATTCCAGAGCGTAAAGCCTGTGCCACTCTTTATCATGCGATTTAACTGAGAACGGGAGACGTAAAACCGTGCGGCAAGTGCATCCGGTTCCAAATCATCGCTGCTTAAATGGGCGTTGATATAGTCCAGGATCTCTACGGTGAGCGGGTCGCGCTCAAGCGGCGCAACATAGTTTTGAGGCTTATGTACACGCAAAATTTCAGAAAGCACTTCCTCCAGCGCACCCATTACGGCAATGCGGCGCATATAGACGTCGGTTGTCGTGGCAATATGGCTGCAGCAGGAACGGATCAAATCGTGGTTAATGTGTGCCGCTCCAATCACATTTCCAATGCCAAGCGCACGATCCGTAAAAGGTTTGTACAGACGAAATTCGGGATCCGGGATGCAAAAGTAGTGAAGGCTGAACGAAGAGTCAAAACACTCGCAAGGGTATTCAAACGCAGTGACCGTATGCCCTTCGGACTCGCGGGCGATGAAAAGATCCCCCGGATTCAGCAGATAGCGCGATCCCTCTACCCTGATTTCAAACCGTCCCTGCAAATTGTAAATAAAACTGTGGGCAATAATGAGCCGGCAGCGTTCCCGAAAACGTGAAGGACTGTTTTGAAAAGGTGCAGGATTGTTTGTGTATTTGGCGGGTTTATCGTAGTAGTCGTCCACAAAGAATGAAAACCGATCTTTATATCCATACTTATACATAAATTTATCCTCCTGGGAAAACTGTGAAAAAAACTATATAATTACTATAAAAAATATGATATTCTTGCTGATAAAAATAAAAAGATTGTGCCGAAATAAAGGATAATTGCGAGATTTATCCGCATTTATGTTATAATAAAGATGAGAAAAATGATTAGCAATCTTATTTTATGTAATTATATCCTAAAATAATGTAGTTGTAAATACCCAATATTCATTGTTTGTCACATATTTTCCGCGCAAAGTTGAATATCAGATCAACCTGTTCTCCATGGTTTGAATTATGTATCTATTCTCCGTATAATGAACATATCGTTCCCTGTTTTAGTTGGAAAGGAGATACAAAATGAGCAGGATCAGAATTCAGACAGAGAAAAAGCTGATGCCAACGGAACCAAATCTTTATGGCATTTTTTTTGAGGATATCAGCCGCGCAGGTGACGGCGGTATCTATCCGGAACTTTTGCGTAACCGTACGTTTGAGGACTCTATTCCGCCAAAGGGCTGTGTCCTGGAGGAAGACGGACGCGTAATGGTAACGCCGTCGGGCTGGCGCGACCAGTTTAATCACGGCGAGGGGCTGGACCGCTGGATCCGCGTCAACAACATTGCATATACACCCATTCCTGCCTGGTACGCGGAGCACGCAGACATTGCGCTTGATACAAAAGACACACTGAATGACCGCCGCGGCGCAGCGCTTTCCATGCATTTTGCGCCTGGCGGCCGTGTTTGGAACATTGGATATACCGGCGTGCCGCAGGAATCGGGAAAATCATACCATTTTTATATGTTTGCCAAAAGTGAGACACCGGTTCGTTTGAGTGTTTCGATCGAAGCGGAGGGCGAAACCATTTGCGAAACGGAATTTCTTGTGCGTGGAAACGGATATATCCGCTATGATGCGGTCCTGATCTCAAATGTCACTACATCCGATGCAAAACTGGTTTTGTCGGCGGTTGATGGGGGCGACGTCAAGCTTGGCTTTATTTCTCTCATGCCTACGGATACCTTTAACGGACATGGCCTGCGCCGGGATATTGTGGAAAAGCTGCGCGATATGCATCCGACGTTCCTGCGCTTCCCGGGCGGCTGCATTGTCGAGGGATTTACGCCCGATACCGCTATGCGTTTCCATAATGTCATCGGCCCTGTGTGGGAGCGTCCTGGCCACCTGCTGATGTGGCATTACCGGACCTACAATGGAATTGGCTTTCATGAGTACCTTCAGCTTTGCGAGGATCTGGACATGGAGCCGCTTTACGTTTTCAACTGCGGCATGACCTGCCAGGCGCGTTGCGAAGTGTATTTTGAGGGCGAGGAACTGCAATCCATGATCCAGGATACGCTCGACGCGATCGAATACGCCGTCGGCCCTGCCGATAGCGAAATGGGCCGTCTGCGCGCCGCTGCCGGACATCCGGAACCATTCCGCATGAACTACGTTGAAATTGGAAACGAAAATCATGGCCCGGGCTATGAAGAACGCTATTTACTCTGCTACCATGCAATAAAAGAGCGTTATCCGTGGATGAAATTCGTCGCGAATACGCATGTGGAAGAACACGGACTGCCGGTGGATATCGTGGACGAACACTACTATGCAACTGCGGAATACTTTGCAGAGAACATTCACATGTACGACAGTTATGACCGAAACGGCCCGGGTGTATTCCTCGGAGAGTTTGCCGTATTGCGCGGCGCGGTCGGACAGCTTTATGCTGCGCTGGGCGAGGGCATGTTCATGGTCGGTATGGAGCGTAATCAGGATATTGTGAAGCTCGCTTCTTACGCGCCGCTCCTTGAAAATGTGAATTATTATTCCTGGTATCCGAACCTTGTGATCTTTAATAATCTGCAAAGCTACGTGATTCCGACTTACTATGCATGGAAGCTCTTTGGCGCGGCGCGCGGCGACCATGTCGTGTATTCGGAAGACGAATCAAAAATTCTTTACCGCCCGTTAAAAGGTATGCCTTCCCTCATTGCAACGCACGGCATGCGTTATAAAAACGCTCGTTGGGATGGCAAGCCTGTCGCACCGGTGCACAATATCATCGGCTATGTTGAAGAGGATGGCGATGCCTTTGTCACGGTGGGCCCGGATGAAATGCAGACGGCGGAGTGTGCAGTCATTCACAGCCCGACGGATCGCTCCCTGATTGTTTTGGGAGACGGTGAGGAGGTTAAGACAGGAACCTTTGATATTGAGGTTTTTGCGGAAGAGGGCCGCGATATTGCAATAGGACTTTACACCTCGCGTATGCCGGACGAGGTCTACAAAAATGACGAGACGCATCCGCCTCGTGAATGGAATGCAAAGATTGTGCGTCCCTTCCGTTGGACGATTCAGAACGGCGTCAGTACGCTGACGGAGCCACGCTTCCCTGAACCGGTGAATCTTACAGAGCCGAAAGCTGTTTCCCTGCGTATGGGCGAATATAACACGCTGCGCTATGTGACGACAGACGAATATATAGAGCTTTATGTAAACGGCGAACTGATCCAGCGTGCGCAGAAACCGCATTTTGCCGCATTTGCTTCCGTAGTCTGTGACGACGACCATGAGGTCATCATTAAGGCCGTCAATATGGATGGAAACATAGACGATGTAGAAATTACGCTGGATTGTGCTGTGGAAAGCGATTATGAAGTATTGCTCTTGACCGGCGACCCGCATGCGGAGAACAGCTTTGAAAATCCGGAGAATGTTCATGATACAGCGCTTACGCTGACGGGCGCTTCGCAGACATTCGTATATCATGCGCCAGCCTATTCGATTAATATTTTGCGTTTGAAAAAGAAAGCATAGTTTTCTGACAGGCCGCGCGAGATCTTGCGTCTCGCGCGGCTTATTTTGTGTCTTATCCGTATTAAAAAATAGAATTTACATATGGCATAAAATGAAATGTTTTCATGTTATTACAATATAGAGTTGGAAGTTATTTTCTAATTACTAATAATAAATTGCAAAATTAATATATATATGTTAATATTAGCGTGAAGTAAGAAGACGGCCCAGGGGCATGACTATCCCCACATGAAAATGAAAGGAGTGTTTTGTAATGGTCAAACGAGTACTTGCAATCCTGCTTGCAGCGCTCATGTTGCTCATGTTGTTTGCCGGCTGCGCGAATGACACAGGAGGCGGCGATACGGATGACGGCGGTTCTGCAGCAGACAGCGGCACAAGCACGGACGACGGTACAAACGGCACCGACACCGGCGACGAGGATGCACCGGAAGAAGTGGAAGCTTTGCGGCTGACTTTTATGCAACAGGAAGGAAACATCGTAACTTACACAGAGGCCATTCAGGCCGATTATGCGACGATGAATTACCTCGACGAACAGGCGCTTGAGCAGAACAACCTCATTGTGGAGAGAACCGCCATTCTTTCGGACGCCTACGCAACGACTCTAAACGCCTATCTTGCGGGCAATACGCTGCTGGACGGCTTTTATTCCAACTGGTTGCCGGACGACAGCTTTATTCAACAAGCAGAGGCAGGGCGCTTTGCGGAGCTTGACGAAGTGCTGACACACTCCACCGGTGTGGCAAAGGACCTGCTTTCGCCGGGCGGGTCCGTCACCTATATCCGTGCGCTTGGCCTGATGGAGGACGGAAAGTGGTACCGGATGGGACAGCCGGACGGCAATGGCTCTTATCTGGATCTTGACAGTGACGGCGTCGACTATATGAATAATTGGCCGCTTCACACCTGGTATAACCTGGCGATTCGAAAGGATTGGCTCGACAAGTGCGGACTTTCCATGCCGCAAACCACGGAAGAGTTTAAGAATGCTTTGATTGCGTTCCAGGATAATGACGTGAATGGCAACGGCAGCCGTGACGAACGCGCTTATCTCGGCATTGGTATGACTAATGGCGGAACAGATTTCTCAAACGGCGTTGCGCAGTGGTTCGGGCTTCCGGTATCCAACTTTGCAATGGATCCCGCTACCGGGCAGATTGAAAATGCCGTAGAGGGCGAGGGATATATCCCCTTTGTCTCCTATATGAAGGAGCTTTATGACGCAGGCGTCGCTTATACAAACGAAGGTGGTGCCTGGAGTTATTCCGTCAATGTGGCGGCCAATACGGCGTCGGCACATGTGCAGTATCCGGAACGCATGATGCAGTCTTCCTGCGAAACGGCGACGGGCGACCCGGACGCGCAATATGATCAGATGCCAATTATTCAGGCGGTTGAGGGAATTAAGCCGGTTATCATCGGCCAGTCCTCGACAGCCTCAAATGGCGGCATCAGTTTCCGTGCGGAGGCAAACTACGATGCTATCGCCGCCTATTTGGATTTCATCTATGGCGAAACCTTCTACATGACGCTGATGTACGGTCTGGAAGGATATGGCTATGAATATGACGCCGACGGTAACTTTGTGATCCTGACTATGACCGATCAGGAGGAAGACTATAGCTACGGCGACTGCTGGCACTATTTGACCTATAATTTCTGGCCGCAGATCCAAATCGGCTGGGTATGGGACCCGCTGCAAAATGTCTATTCGGACTTCAACGAGGCGCTTGAAAATGGCGAGCCGTATACCTGGAAGTTCATGACGAAGGAAGAGTTTGACGAGGCCAATGCGATGTATAACTACGATGATGCTTCCCCGCTGGAGCAGTATTATCATATGATCGACTCCATTGGACTTGAGAACCTCACGGTCAAATTAAATACGACCTATGCAGCGCCTGCGACGGTGGAAGAGTCTGAAATTTCTGCTCTCTACTATACGGACCTGAATACCTATTTGATGGAGATGACAACGGGATATATTACCGGTACAAAATCCATTGAAACGTATGAAGAGGATATTCAATATGCCTACGATACGTTGGGCCTTGCAGAGTATGTTGGCGCTATGCAGGCGAGGGTAAACCGCTATTTGGAGGCAATCGGCCACGCAACTTATGAAGGATAATGGGGCGTGACAGAGCCGCCCGGCCCGGCTAATAATTTGTGAAATATTTGACCTTCCTAATTCCATACTGCTGTTGTGGTATCATAAACGATATGCACCTCGGCAGAAAAGAGGATGCCCGGCTATGGCCGGGCATTCTCTTTTTATCAAGTTAATGCATGAATAAGAAACGCAAAAACACACGCCAAAAATCAGGAAAGACGCAGCGCAATCTGCGCAAAATATGCTTTAAAAGCAGAGGGGAGCGTATAGTCGTGGAGCAGCTCATCAGCGCTCGCCCAAACAAAACCGGGGGCTTGCATTGTGGGTTCTCCGGCCCACGCAGTCATATGCCAGGTGAGGTGTGTAAAAACATGGCGTGCGTCCGGAAGGGCGGTCAGGGAGGGAACGACGATACCCCAGTCCGCAAGTACCTGCAACGCATGCACCTCATCGAGCGACCCTGCAACGGTAGGCAGTTCCCAAAGCCCCGCCAGCAGGCCACGCTCCGGACGGCGGCACAGGGCAAGCCTCTTCCGGCAAGTCAGGAGAAAAACGGTACGTTCTTCCGTCCGCCGCGGTTTTTTTGAAGTTCGTATGGGCAACGTTTCTTCTATCCCCATAATATGTGCACGACATAAGTCCGAAAGAGGACAGCCTTCACAGTGCGGGGCACCGTTTGGAATACAGATGATGGCGCCCAACTCCATTAAGGCCTGGTTAAAATCTCCGGCGCGGCCCTGCGGCATAACGCCGCGCAGAGCTGTCTCCGTCGATCTCCTGGTTTTGGGATCTTGAATGTCGGCGGAAGAATTCAGCAAACGGGAAACAACCCGCAGGACGTTACCGTCTACGGCGGGGACGGCCTGTCCGTAGGCAATGGAAGCGATAGCACCGGCTGTATACCGTCCAACGCCGGGAAGTGTGAGCAGGCTGTCGAAATCCGCCGGTATGACGCCGCCCCAGCGCTCCATGACCTCACGGGCGCCTTTCTGCAGATTGCGTACCCGATTATAGTAGCCGAGACCCTCCCACAGTTTTAAAATTTGTGCTTCCGGCGCGGCGGCGAGGTCGGCGAGTGTGGGAAGTTCTGCAAGAAACCGTTCAAAATAGGGCTTCACGGCCTCAACGCGGGTTTGCTGAAGCATGACTTCTGAGACCCATACGCGATAGGGATCGGGATTTTCCCGCCAGGGAAGGATTCTGGCATGGCGATCGTACCAGGTGAGCAGGGGAGCGGAAATTTTAATAAGTAACTCGTCCAAAGCGGCGCCTCCGTAATTTTGAATATCTTATTGTAGCACAGTACCGCCCGTTACGGCAAGATGGGCGGCGTTTGACAATTTATGCGCCGACCACTATAATACATCCGTAGGCCCGAGGGCGGAGCTTTTCGCCGGACTACTGAAAAAGTAGGGTGAAAAGCGGATATTTCGTTCATGAATATGATTGTGCATATATGGACATGGCAGGTGCCATTGCAGCCCCCATGTTATTGGCGTCCGTGATGCCGTAGTCTACGATTTTGCCGGCGCATGCACGCGTGACATAAGGTCCCCGTCCTTCGGAAGCGAGTACGACGGCGCCTGCGCCTGTTACGGTCCACTGCGCGGTTTGAGGCCGTTGTCCGCCGTATTCGAGAGGGAATCGATACTGCCGTTCTGCGGAGGCAAAGTGCGAAGAGGTAACGGCTGCGGCATACTGGGCAAATTCACCATCCACCGACATGGCGGCAAGCATCAGGCTTTCCGCCATGGTGGAACAGGCACCGTAAAGCCCGATGAATGGATTCTCCATGCCTCGAATGCTATATGCGGATACAATGCATTGATTGATTAGGTCGCCTGCGAAGATGTACCGCAGGTCTGCCGGGCTGATTTTTGCTTTGGCAATGGCGCGGTCAAGCGCTTCGCGCTGCATTCGGCTTTCGGCCTTTTCCCAGGTCTTTTCGCTCATTGTCGTATCCTGGGCTACGTAGTCAAAGGAGTTTCCAAGAGGCCCCTCTCCCTCTTTTTTGCCCGCCACGGAGGCAAAGCCAATCATGGCGGGAGGCGCGGAAAATGTAATGGTGCGCTCCCCCAAACGTTTTGTTTCCATGTTATCCTCCGAATAAGACCAGTATCAGCCCATAAATGACACTGCCGGAAATGCCAAATACAAGCACGGGTCCGGCAATGGTAAACATTTTTGCGGACATGCCGAGGATGTACCCCTCGCTTTTAAACTCCAAAGCCGCAGAAACAATGGAATTGGCAAAACCGGTAATCGGAACGATGGTACCGGCACCTGCGACCTTTGCAATGTTGTCATAGACGTTTAATCCTGTCAACAGCGCGCCGAGAAAAATAAGTGTTGCGCTGGTTGCTGCGCTTGCATCAAGTGTGGACAGCCCGGCCAATTCCCAAAGTGTCGTGATTCCCTGCCCGATCGCGCAGATTGCGCCGCCAATGAGGAAGGCACAGAGCATATCTCTGAGCAGCGGGGAATTTGGCGATTTTTCTTTTACATAAGAATCGTAATTTTTACGGTCTATTGCCATATACTATCACCTCTAGTCTTTACATGGCTAGTATGAATCTCCTGCGCCAAATTGATAACAGGCAATATCATCCGTCAGAATTTGTAGAATTGTGACAGCCTGTATAAACTTGGAATGATCCGGGAAGGATAAGCATATCTTGTACAAAAAGGTGATGGACATGAAACGGAAAGACGATCGCAGCGCTGCCCTGGTTGATGAAATTTACCGTGTACAGGCCGCCATTACGTCGGCACGTGACGCTTTGGATGAATGCCAGAATCCACTTTTGCTGGAAGCAACCGCCTATGAATTGAAGTATTTACAGGCCAAGCAGTCTTATCTTTTTGATATGGCGCGGCAAGCTGAGTGTACGGGACTAAAACTTTTTAAATCATGAGGTACTCCAAATGGAACAAATTCTTCTCTATGTGGCGATTGGCATTGCAGTTCTGATTGTCATGCGCATTTTTACATTGCCTATTAAATGGATATTTAAATTGCTGCTCAATACCATTTTGGGATTTATCGGACTCTTTCTCGTAAATTGGCTAGGTTCATACATAGGCATTTCACTCGGTATCAATGTGGTCAATGCTGTTGTCGTAGGAACATTTGGTATTCCCGGACTTGTGCTGCTTTTGCTTCTGCGATGGCTTTATCTTTTATAAACTTTGAATCTCCGGACAGTATTTGCTGACCGGAGATTTTTATGAGGCAGGAAAATTTCCTGAAACGTTAAAAATAAGTATTGACAAATCGAAAATAATCTTATATTATAAGATCAAGAACTATTCTTAATATTATCCGGGTGATGCCATGACAAGACAGCGAAAAATTATTTATGATATTGTCTGTGAGGCTGAAAATCACCCAACGGCTGAACAGATCTACCAGGAGGCAAAGCGGCGGATGCCGTCTATCGCCATGGGGACGGTATACCGTAATCTTGGATTAATGGTTGAAGCGGGGGAAATCCGCCGGGTAGTGATTGCGAATGAGCCTGACCGGTTTGACCGTACGCTGGAGCCGCACCATCATATGATTTGTGTGCAGTGCGGCGGGGTGAAGGATGTGGCTCTTGACGATATGCATGCATATATTGAAAAGCACGCTGGTGTAAACGTGGTATCATATGATTTAAGCATTCGCTATATTTGTCCCGCATGCCAGGCCAAACATGTGTCCGAGAATTATTAAAATATATTTTTGAAAAGGAGAAGGAACGATGGAACTCAAAGGATCTAAAACAGAGGCAAACCTGATGGCGGCTTTTGCCGGCGAATCCCAGGCACGGAATAAGTATACCTACTATGCGTCCCAGGCGAGGAAGGACGGCTATGTACAAATTGCCAACATTTTTGAGGAGACTGCTGCCAACGAGAAGGAGCATGCGAAAATGTGGTTCAAGCTGCTGCACGGCGGTTCCATTCCGGGAACGGCGGAAAACCTGGAGGACGCCGCGGCCGGCGAAAATTATGAGTGGACCGACATGTACGCCGGTTTTGCGAAAGAGGCGCGTGAAGAGGGGTTTGATCATATTGCTTTCCTGTTTGAGGAAGTCGCAAAGATTGAAAAAGAACATGAAGAACGTTACCGCAAGCTGCTTGCCAATGTAGAAAACGGTTTGGTTTTCTCCAGAGAAGGCGAGATGATTTGGCAGTGCTCCAACTGTGGCCATATTGTCATCGGCAAAAAGGCCCCGGAGGTTTGCCCGGTATGTTCCCATCCGAAGGCCTACTTCCAGATTAAAGCTGAGAATTATTAAGTGAAAAACGATAGCATGTAGATGTGCCCCGCCGGTTTATACCAGCGGGGCACGTTTTGTTACAGAAAAGTGATTTGTCAGGGAAGCCGGTCTGCGGTATACCGGCGCAGAATACCGGTTATGGCATCCTGTCCGCCAAAACTGCCGGACTTGGTAACGAGTAACCGTTCGGCGCCTTCTCGGAGGAGTGTGCAGACAACGACGCCGCTGGACGCTTCAAAGGACGGTACAATGGTGCAGGAACCCAGCGATTGGACTACCGCCGCAAGTGTATCGCCGCCGATAACGAAGAGCCCGCAATCATACCGGTCTATGGCGTGGCATGCAAGGACCCCAAGATGCATGGCGACCGTTTCCACCGTCAATCCGGCAAGATCGTTTTTGCAGATATCCGCTTCTTCGAATGCCGATGCCACGACGGCACAGCCGGAATGCTGCAATGTGTCCCACAGGCCGTCATAGCCCTTCTTTACAATATCTCGCAGACAAAAACATGGTATGTTTGCAGAACGTGCTGCGGCAATCTGTTTGAGCGATATGGGACTGATGCTCCCACACACGGTGAGCAGCTTCCCCCGGCTGAATCGTGGACGGTCTGCGCCGTGTGGCAGTTTTAATGCGGGCGCAAGCTGTTTTGCCAGTCCTGCACATCCGGCAAAGCATGTGATTCCGGCACGCAGAGCAGCTTTCGCATGTGCGGCGAGTTCCTCGTCCGTTTCCGCATCTGCCAAAAATACACCCTGCGTATCGGGGATTGCCTCTCCCGCCCGCAGTTCGTAAAGGGGAAGGTCCGCCGTTTCGTGGAGGATGTCCGCCACACGGTCGTGCCGCACGGGGTTTTGCGCATCGTGTCCGAACAGGCTCCTGCTCACCGGAACGCCGTCTATAAAATGCATGCCCCGTACGGTGATCCGTCCATTTTCAGGATAAGACGGCGCGAAAAATACACGGCCGTTTACTGCATACAGCGCGGCAAGCTCCGAACCGATGTTTCCCCGCATACCGGAGTCCGTTTTTATGTAAAGATACTGCGCGCCGTGTGCCAACGCATGCCGTAGCGCCTTTTGCGTGCGGGAAAGGGCCTCCGCAGGGCTGACGTGGCGCGTCCGAATATCGCATACGGCTACGGTACAGTTCTCAGGAGGGGTCTGTCCGGCAGTCACTGCGGTTTTGACGCCGGACGCGGCAAACTGCACGCCGGTATCCAGTGCACCAGTCAGATCATCGGCAAAAACAGCAAGCGTCAGCATGTGCTTTTCCTCGCGTTTGCCATCTGAACGGCGACTTCAATTGCCTCCACCATACTGCCTTCGTTGGCTGTGCCAAGTCCGGCTCGGTCAAACGCCGTACCGTGATCGACAGATGTGCGGATGATGGGCAGGCCAATGGTGGTGTTGATGCCGCTCATGGATTCATATTTCCCCGTGGCGGGATCCATGCGAAACCCTGCCAGCTTAAGTGGAATATGGCCCTGGTCATGATACATGGCGACAACGATGTCAAATTCCCCGCCCAGTGCGCGCACAAACACACTATCCGGTGAAATGGGACCGGTTACATGAAAGCCTTCGGCGCGCGCGGCTTCAACTGCCGGTAGAATTTCGTGCATTTCTTCGTCCCCAAACAGACCGTTGTCCGACGCGTGTGGATTAAGACCTGCGACAGCGATCCGGCCGTTTTGGATCCCCAGCTCCAAAAGCGCGCGGGCGGCGAGACGTATGGTGTCAAGTATACGCGCTTTACACACCAGGTCGCATGCCTGGCGCAGGGAAACATGCGTGGTGACGTGAATGACGCGCAGGTTTCCGGATGCCAGCAGCATGGCATAGTTTTTTGTGTCTGTATACCGGGCAAAAATCTCGGTGTGGCCGTCAAAATAATGTCCGGCGAGATGGAGCGCTTCTTTGTTAATCGGCCCGGTCACGACAGCGGCTGCGCTGCCGGATTTTGCGAGATCAATGCCGTGCACGATATAGGAAAACGCCGCGTCGCCGCATGCTGCGCTGAGCTTTCCCGGGATGTAAACACCCTGCGCTAATGGCTCGGGATCTATGTAGTCAAGCGTGCCGGGCATGCCTAACGCTTCCATAGGCGACGCGGCTGCATGCAGGGTCAGCCCGGCGCCGGCAAAGCGGTTTGCGTCCGCCAATGCTTCGGCGGAACCGATGACATACGGCGTACAAATCTGGTAGAGCGCCCGATGCGTCAACGCACGCACGGTTACTTCTGCGCCGATCCCCGCGGGGTCGCCCATGGTTATGGCGATTATGGGTTTCATGATATCCCTCCGTCTGATTTTTCATCCTGATTATACCGTACCGGCTTTTGTTTTTCAATTGCAGCGCGTTGACGGAAAGAAAAAAGCGTGATAAAATCAGGATATATTTGAGAAGGAGATATG
>URVL01000059.1 GCA_900551265.1 uncultured Eubacteriales bacterium
TGCGCGGGCCCGTGAGCCCATGTATACGACAGGTGGTTCCGACCGCTCCGGCATGGGCTTTACCGTAATGGAGAGCTTTATGGACGAGCTCCGCGTCCGTTCCCGCGAAGGCGTCGGGACAACAGTGACCATGGTGAAGCGGATAAGACCTAGAAAATGAATGAATATTCTGATAATGTCGCGCTCGTCCTACGTGCGCAGCAGGGCGATGAAGAGGCCTTTTCACAGCTCATCAACGAAAACGCCGGTTTAATTTGGAGCATTGCCCGGCGTTACTTTGGCCGCGGCTGCGACGCAGAAGACCTCTATCAGCTTGGCTGCGTCGGTTTTATCAAAGCTGTGCGCGGCTACGATACTTCCTTTGGCACACAATTTTCCACCTATGCTGTTCCCAAAATTGCCGGAGAAATCCGACGTTTTCTCCGCGACGATGGACCCTTAAAAGTCAGCCGTGGGACAAAAGAAACCAGCGCACGTCTGATGCGAATCAAGTCTGAGCTGGAAGCCAAGTTAGGACGCGAGGCGCGGCTTTCTGAACTTGCGGCGGAATCCGGGATCTCACCGGAAGATATTGCCGTTTGTGAACTTGCATCCTCTCCCGTTCAGTCGCTGCAACAGCCGCTGGGCGACGATGGATTTGCACTAGAAAGCACCATCGGCGGCGAGAGCCTTGAAAATGTAATTGTAGAGCGGACTGCCCTGCGCAGCGCACTGCGGGAACTCCCCGAAAAGGAACGTTCCGTCCTTATGCTTCGTTATTATCGCGGCATGACACAAGAGCGTGTTGCACGGGCGCTGGACGTTTCACAAGTACAGGTCTCACGTATTGAACGGCGTGCGATTGGTATGCTGCGCGAAAAGATCGGTTAAGGGCCTCCAGACATCTTACTTTATTTTTTCATTGACAAGTACGTCCTCTTTTGTCAAAATAGAAAAAAACAGGTAAGGACGTGATGTGTCATATGCGACAATATCTTTTACCCAAAGATGGCCATTTTTATAAGGCAAACCTTCACTCGCACACTACGGTTTCAGACGGCACTTTCACAGCCGCAGAAATGAAAAAGATTTATATGGAACACGGATATAGCATTATTGCCTATACCGACCACGAAATCTTAGCCGATCATTCCGAACTCTCAGATGCGCATTTTCTTGCCATCACCGGTTATGAGCTCTCCATCAATGAACGCGGCGACAAACCCTGGCCACAAAAACAGACCTGCCATCTCAATCTTTATGCCCGTGATCCACACAACACGACGCAGGTTTGTTTCCACCCAGAACAATACTACTTCTGTGGAGAAGATGTCTATGGAAAAATCAAGTACATCGGAGAGCCTTATCTTCGAGAGCATACGCCCGCATGTATCAACGACATCATTCGCACCGCGCGGGAAAACGGCTTTCTCATCGCTTATAATCATCCGCACTGGTCACGAGAGGATCCACGCGACTATCTAAACTATGAGGGAATGTTTGCGATGGAAATTTATAACCATGGCAGCAATTCTGTAGGTGTTTTTGAATATGATATCCAAGCATATGATTTGATGCTGCGCGCAGGGAAACGAATTTTTTGCTCCATGACAGATGATAACCACAATAAAAATCCATACGGGAAATACACCGATTCCTTCGGCGGATTTAACATGATCAAAGCGCCGGAGCTGACGTACGGCGCTATTATCCACGCGCTGGAGAAAGGAACTTTTTATGCATCCCAAGGTCCGGAAATTTACGATCTTTATTTGGAAGACGGCGCGGTACACATAAAATGCTCACCGGTCAAAGGAATCTCCTATGTTGCAGGTGTGCGGCGCAACGCAGCGCGATTTGGCTACGACGGCTATCTGACGGAAGCATCCTTTTTAGTTGATCCTGGCGACGTCTTCTTCCGCATCAGCATTGTTGATTCGCAGGGGCGCCATGCGGACACACAGGCATATTTCCTGGACGAATGGCTGTAAGTTAATGATTCCCCGGCGTCCTGTTTGAGCGACAGACACCGGGGATTTTTTGCACTTATAAGCCCATCGCAGCAAGAACGGTCTGCGCATAAACGCGCACGGAGAAATCATTGGGATGGTTAATACAATTTCCCGTGAGTTCATAATAGGTTTTTCCGCGTCGCAGCAGTGCCTCGCAGAATCTATGTACCGGTGCGACGGCTATGCCTCTCCTGTCCTTTGCAATTTCAAAAAGTGCGTCCTCCTGCTGAGCAAGCGTGTTATCCAGGAAACCGGCAATTTCCAGGCTAGGCGTCATAGGAGATATCAGAAGTACATCACAATCCGAATTCTGACTCTGAACCGTGTCTATAATCGATTCCATCTGTGATTTATACAGCGAGGCAGAATCGCAAAGGCTGTTCATGCCAAATGCCAAGATGAGAAGATCAGGCGCATGCGGGCATACCAGCTCCTTTGCGTGCGCTACCCCCCATTCGGTCGTAGATCCGCCTGCACCACGATTAATTTTTTGAATTTCCGCCTGAGGATATTCGGCATGCAGCTGCCGCGTAACCAGTTCTGCCCACGAGGGTAAATAGGGCGGGCGGCTTATTTTCAGGTGGAACGGCTGGTAGCTGCGCATATCGATAACTTCTTCGTCACAGCCGCTGGCTTCCCACCCCGCTGTAATACTGTCGCCATAAAAAACCAGCCGGAACGCACCGCCGGTCGCTAGCTTCTGCATACTGCGGGAAAGTACGGCGCTTCCATCCGGCGGAACAAAATCATCCCAGCAAGTATGGTGCGAATAAGTTACGCAAAGTTGATAACGCACTACCTCCGGGAAAATTGCAAGGTAACTTTTTCCTCCCGGCAAGCGGAGCCAGGCAGTCTCCTGCGCGCCGTCGTATGGCTTTCGGTACGCATCGCGAGGGAGAACCGGTATCCGGGAGTTGGACGTTCTTTGCAGTTGGGAACCCTCTATCCGGTAGTCGCGCCCCTCCTGATACACTGTTGCGCCATCATTTGACGTAACAGACTCCACACGATCCGGCGTAAAAAGCAACTGTCCGCCTATAATGCTTCCATTCTCAGTTTCTGAAAAACAAATCGGTTCCTGATAAATTCGTTTTGCGTTCCAAAGTTTTTCAAGCTGTTCCATGTAAAGGTCCTTTCTCTATCTCAGCATATTAATACGTTCCCGGTAATCGGGAAGAATCCGTTCAACCAGCGAATAAAAATTTCTTCCGTGGTTTCTATGGACAATGTGCGCCAGTTCATGCACAACAACGTAATCAATGGCAGCATCCGGATAGCGCATCAACCGCCAGGCAAAGCACAATCCATTTTTTGCGTTACAACTTCCAAACCGTTTTTTTGCCGAGGTTATTTTGACCCACGCTGGTGTTACATTCATAATAGCTGCATAATGTGATACACGCTGCGGAATATATTCCCGCGCCCGCTGTTTCAAAACCTCTATATCCGCCGTGCTCAGCTCCGGGTATTTCTCGGTAAGTGATCGCTGGTGGGCAAGTTGCTTTTTAATCCATTCACGATGACGCTTTAAAATAGATTCAACCGCCGCACGCGGCATACGTTGCGGCACGCGAACAACAACCTCCTGCTTCTGTGTTACCTCAATCGATACCGTGCGCCGCGCAGAGCGAACCAGTCGATATGACATTTCCCAATTCATTTGCTCATCAAGACCACTCACCCTGCTTCACGTCCTCCCGTTCAAAATAGGCGTTGATTTCATTCAGAACTTGTTTTTTATCCGCGCTCCACAGGGGTGCAAGTAAATTGCGCTTTGCGCCGTCCCCTGTCAAACGGTGAATGACAAGATCCTCTGGTAAGCGGCGAATACAACCTGCGAGCAATTCCACGTACTTTTCAAGAGTCAGTGTTGGAAAGGCGCCGGCGGCATACGCAGCCGCCAGATCCGCATCACGCAAAACATGCAGCAGCTGGATCTTGATCCCCTGCACGCCGCTTCTTCCGATGTATGCAGCAGTTTCGTACATCATGCGCGGTGTTTCAAACGGTAGTCCAAGTATCATATGCGTCACCACTTCAATACCCGCCGCACGTAACCGCCTTACGCACATATCATAGCAGGCAAGGTCATACCCTCGTCTGATATATGCCGCAGTGGACGGATGAATTGTTTGCAATCCCAGTTCTATCCAAATCGGTTTCCAGGTATTCAAGCGCCTTAGCAACGTCAATACTTCGTCTGAAATACAGTCCGGGCGCGTAGCAATTGCCAGCGCTACGATGTCATCCGGTAACATGGCCGCTTGATAAAGACGTTCCAGCTTGTCCACCGGTGCATAAGTATTTGTAAAGCTTTGAAAATAAGCAATATACTTTGCCTGCCTTGCTTTGCCTGCCACAATGACGCGCGCCGCATCTAATTGTGCGGCAATGTCCAGCTCCGCAGACACAGCGAAATCGCCCGAACCGCGCCGGCTGCAAAAAATGCAGCCGCGCGTTCCGAGCGTACCGTCACGATTTGGACAGGTCATCCCGCCGTCAAGTGCCAGCTTATAGACCTTACATCCAAAACGTTCTTTCAAATATTCATTCAGCGCACGATATCTCATCGCTTATTGATAATTCAGCTCTGCATACTGGAGCATATTCCGGCACAGGAAAAATCCAAGTATGGAAACCAGAACGTTGCACACCGTCATAATGAGAAACGCAGTTGTCATACCGGTTATCAAAACCCAGCCAAACGCCGCAGCAATGATTGCCAGCACCACACCCGGCGCAGCAAGCAGCAGCATGATAACGATATACAGGAGCATTACAATTCCCTTTGCGGCACTGCCGCTCCAAATGCGCGAGAGAATCACATTACCCGCAATGAACAGCATGGTAAAGCTGATACGTGCCAAGATACAGAAAATCATCTCCGGTACATTCATACCAACAATCAAATAAACCGGAACAAACATTAAAATAGCTTCTACTACTGCGCTGGGCAGAGACTCACGCAGCGCGTGCAGCATTTTAGAGAGAGGAGGCTCCGGGAGCAGGTAAATATAGGGTTTTAAAAGCTCCTTATTAAAACGTCCCAGCGCAACAGAAAAAAGCTGTAAATAGGTCGCCATAATGAAAACCGGCATAATACCGGAATCGCGCATGAAAAGGGAAAAAACGATGACACAGACAACCCATATGAGAGATACCGTATCCAGAATCAAGATACGTGAGCGGCGGTTTTCCAGCTTGTGCTTATAATAAAACATCTCCGCACCTTCGCCACGTCCAAAACCCGTTTTTCCCAATTTAACGTGTGCCGGCGCACTTTCGGCAACCACGCCCTGCTTGCTCGCATTAATTGCGGATTGTGACACCTCTGCGGTTTTGATGACGTCCTAATAAAAATCACTGTTTGATTTTTCAACAATCAGTACCAAAAGCGCAGCAAAAAGGGCGCACAAACCCAGTCCCAGCGCAATATCAGCCACATGAAAAGCAGCGATACCATCCGTAAACATGCCGAGCCATCCACCAATAGGCGTGAAGCGGAATACAGTGCTGGTTCCAGCCGCAACAAGCTGCCGTACAACATTTTCAGTATCCTGCAAGACAAAAGATGCAGCATAAAGTACAATCAATGCAATATACGCCACATAAATGACCTTTGCAATTCGCTTTTTCCGGTCGTCAGCCGAAGTCAGCGAGTAAATCACCATGGCTACAAACTGACCAAAAAAAACTGACAGGGCATATCCCAAGACCAAAATGAGCAGAAATCCATATTGAACGCCATATGACGTATGCATCCAGGTATATTGAAAGAGAATAAACAAGCTGAGAAGCAGCGAGGAACCAATTTGCTTGATTAACCCGTAAAACAGTACCTTGCGCTGTTCAAAAGGAGCTGGGAAAATCATATTGACATCTGGCATAGTAAAAATAGAGCCGCCATTTGCAAAGCCGTTTTTTACGAGCATCAAAAACATCAACGTATAAAGCGCTGTGGCGCCTGCGACCAGCTCACTGATATCGCGGTACTGCGTTGCCCCGCCCTCATCCGTATGACCCGCAAAAATAGTGAAACCGATCAGTACAAGCACGACAATTACATAAATCAGCCGTGCCGGCTTCTGAAAAAGACTCTTCACCGTATTTTTCAGACGGATCAAAATCAGATAATTCAGCGCACTCATTGCTCCACCTTGCCTTCCGTAATCGCAAAAAAAAGATCTTCCAAACTTTGCGACTGCAGTTCCTCCGGCGTATTGTGCTTCGTTGCGGCAAACTCGCCGTTCATCATGATATGCGTGACATCCCAGTAATCTTCTACACTGTCAATCATATGGGTGCTGATAAGGACAGTTGCGCCGCCAGCTTTCAATTCACGAAACACTTCTTTCAGTTCCTTAATTGCGTGCGGGTCAAGTCCAACCATTGGTTCGTCAAAAATGACAACCTGTGGTTTGTGCGCCAATGCACAGCAAAGCGACAACTTCTGCTGCATACCCTTAGACAGTTCCTTGCCCAGTTTATCTTTTTTATCCCACAGCTCAAATCTCTCCAACAGAGCCTGTCCATAGCCGTCATCACTCATGCGATAGGCACGGCGTATAAATTCCAAATGCTCCTCGACCGTCAGCAGGTCATAAACAGCCGGCATCTCCGGGATATACCCGAGCAGACGCTTCGCCTCAAGTGACTTATTGTCCAATCCGTCCAGCGTAATGGAACCCTGAAAGCGCAACAGCCCTGCGATGCATTTAATAATGGTTGACTTTCCGGCGCCGTTAGGACCGAGCAGTATGGCAATTTGGCCGTCGGCAACTTCAAAACTGATATCGTTATTGGCAAGCGTTTTTCCATAACGCTTTGTGACATGTTCAATTTTCAGCATAACATCACCTTTTTCCCCGCGACGACTGGGCGCGGAAGCAATTATGTTGACGCAGCAGCGTCCTGCTCTTCGACACAATCAATCACCAAAACAATTGACAGGGCCAATACTTCATTCCAACCATCAGAAATGTCCAGCACATAAGAATCGCCCCAGGTGAACCACTCTTTTTTTACAGTTGCAATTTGATGTCCCTGCGCATAAATAGCATAGTCGTGCGCCCAGAAAGAGCCGTCCACGCTCCAACCGGGTCCCTCCAACGTATATTTGGGCCGTAAAAAAGTGAATTCCCGTCGAATCAGGGCAACAAACTCCCCATTTCGGTAAATTCGGTACTTTGGCATCCAACTCCAGGCTTTTTGCTCAAAATAAGCCACTTTCTTGCCTTCTAGGTCATATAAATGCAGTTTTTTTACCCAGGAAAAAACTTCGCCCTCAGCATAATAGCGGTCATTTCCATTCTCATCTTTTATGTAGAATCTATCTCGCCAGGAGAAAGCTTTCTGTTTAATAAATAATCGCATAGTCTCTTTCTTCATAAGCCGGCAATAACGGCTTTACACTAAATATACTTTTCAATAGTAATTCCGATTCGTCCCTTTTTCGTTGTGTGACTGTCCTCCGATAAACGGAATTTTCCAAATCCACGTGCTGAGACTGTTTCTCCGCCCATAAGCTGTCGGTCCGGCTTTTCGCAAACAAGCCCGCCAACGATTACACGGCCTGACCGGATCAATGTAGCAGCTTTTTCCCGCGAAAGCCCAAAACCGGCTCCGACAATACTGTCCAACCGCAGGGACGCCACGGTGTCCTGGATCGTTCTCACATCTTTTTCGGGCACGAAAAGTTCTTCCGCAGTAATCTCTGCAAGCGACAGCGTAACCCGTCCCGCAGAGAAAAAATTTTGCATGAGATAGGGCGCTATACTTTGCAGTACAATAAAATCACAACTCGTTTGATTCGGTAAAATATCTCCCACCGTTTCCCGACGAATTCCAGCGCCCATCAAAGCTCCCAAAAAATCCCGGTGTCCAATCTTTACACCGGATTTTTCTGACCAGGAAGCACGAATATAGGAAAGCGGCGCATAGACACTCGGGTTTTCCTTCGCCCAATCCGGCAAAAAAAGTATAATACGGCGTTCCGCGTCTGGATAACCACCGAAGCAGGTGTGCACAGCGCTGTCTACCTCCTGTAACATTTGTTCCGCCAATACGCGTTGACGTTCATTCAGAAAAACTGTGGACGTTACAGCGCCCGTTCGATTCATTACAGCGCACTTATCCAAGATTTGTGCCAGAGGGATATAATCCTCATCATTCCGCACATACTTTTTTAAAAAATCCTGTTTATTCATCCTTATTCCCGGTACGGCAAATCCGTAGATATTCTAATTGCTTCCGCATCTGCATCCCAATCCACTGCGAAGTCCAAAATCATACCGATATCCCGCAGACGAAAATAGTGATTAGACTGGATCAGATAAGCGGACAGGTAGACGGGACTTCCATCCACATAAATCTGACACGGCGAGAGTTCCGCAGAATCCGACGTAAGTCCGGAGGCCGTCAATTCATTCCCCGTAGGCGTATACGGATATGTAGAAAAAATCCCCACGGCATGGCTATCCTCCAGCCATACCACTTCAAACTGCGCTCCCGTACCTGTCAGCACATAGGCAAGGTCACGCAATTTTACATAATTATAGCCGTCAATCGTATAGGCTTCCATATCATATTCCACGCCATCCATATAAACCGGCGCCGTATTGACAATAGCCTCTACCGGAGAATCTGACGTCGGCGTTTCTGTTTCACCGTCAAAATCCTCATCCGGAAGTATCTCTACCTCTGTTTCCTCTTCCTGTGAAGGTTCTTCCTGCGGCAACTCCGGAAGGTCTGAAACCACATCTGTCATCGCAGGCGTAAGGGTATCCCGCTCCGGAAACTCCTCTCGATTCCAGCCGTGACGCTGCGCCCATACTTCCGTATCAGCTTCCAAAAAGTAATCATAATAAAGCTGTGTCCGATCAGAACGATCATAGGAGGCGTTATCAATTCGCACATCCGACCAGTAGTAATCGCCGTCTATACGGAGATAGTTCCAATTATGGACCACGACGGAGCCATCGCTATTATAAAAATCACCGCCGACAATCCAGCATTCAATACCCAGGCGGGCCAGTAACACTTGCACCAATGCAGAGAATTCCAAACACGATCCTATCCGATACAGTAAAAGTGTTTTGGCGTTTCTGGTATACAGATTATCCTGCACGTCATAGTTGATTTCTCCCGCTTCATATAGAGCGTCGTAATACGCACCTTCTGACTCAATGATCGGCGCCAGGGTATCTAAGTCAAAGTAGGCAAAATCGCTCTCCCCCGTACGGTAACAATTTGCCTGCACCCACGTATAAACGGCACGAATTTTTTCCAAGGTTGAAAGGCCGTCTGTCGGGATTTCTTCCAAAATACGAGAGACCATGTAGTCCGTCTCATGGTCACCCGTATAATTGGGTACGCCGGACTCCGGCTGCAGGGTCTGCGCATAAGTATCCACAACGCACGACGCGGTACGGCGGACGCTGTCTCCGCCAGAAGTACAAACCGCCTCTATATAATACGTGCCGTCCTGTACAAACATATCGGATGGATATCCCGCCGCATTGCCATAGGCGGGACGAATATCCCAAATAAACGTGTGGACGTTTTTTGTCAAGCCACCGCGTTCAAACCTTGCGACAGCGTTCCCAAATTCGTCATAAATTGTCAAAACGCAGTCAACGGTCCCGGATTGCACCGGAAGATACAGATAGAGCCGTCCGGCTTCCGACGGCGCAAAAACCTCCTGAGAAAGCTGTAATTCACCGACCTCAAAACCGGAAGCATACGCCGCCGGTACAAAAAGCGTTACAAAGAGCGATAGAATTAAAAATAGGGATAATGCTTTTTTCATGGTTCCTCCGTAAAAACAACGCATGGGTTTCAAAATTCCGCAGACATTTTATCAGAATATCAGGTTAAATGCAAGCAATATCGCGTTAAATGTGAAAAACAGGAGGCACCACACAAACAAAAGGGCATATCGCAGAAGCGTTGCGATATGCCCTTTCCACATCCTATCAGACAATCTGTCAAAATCTTTACTTTACTGTCGCACGTTTTTTAAAGCCATTGTCTCTTCAGATATCATACTCCCAACAAAGCCGCCAAATCAAAAAGGTCAGGCGCCGTATAGTCCGGCTGTTCTGCAGTGTCCGGCGCACCACGCCTATCCCGATCCACATAGTACACGTCTATGCCGCAACATTTTGCGCCGATAATGTCCGATCTGCCATCCCCTACATGCAATATTTCTGCCGGTCGCACCCCCGTTTCCGCAAGCACGCGCCGGAAAAACGCACCACTCCGATTTGCTTTATAAACGCCCAGTTCTTCCGAAACAAAAGCCCTCTCGTGTGGAATGCGCGGTAAGAGATCCTTCACCATATTGCAATCGGCATCCGTCGAAATTACAATGCGAAAGCGTCCCTCTAAGCGCGGAAGCAACGCAAGCGCATCTTCATACAGCGGGCTGGCATTATGCTCTTCCAAAAAAATTTCCGCTGCCTGGTCGGGATCCGCATGCATTCCCGACAATTGAAAGTACTCTGCAAAGCCGCGGCGAAACACGGATCTCATAGAGACAAACGGTGGTTCGCACAATGCGTGATAATAAGGTAAATAGCACGATCTTAGCCCCTTCGCATGCCGGGCAACGTCCTCATTTGTCAGCGCTCGCCCCATAACACGTTCCCACATCACCGGAACTCGCGCATTTAAATCAGCCAACGTCATAAACAGGTCGAAGCTTATCACCTGATACAAACGGAATCACCTCGTTTCTATCAAAAGCACGCTATTTTTTCCAGATATCCACATCTCCGGCAACTGCGCCTACATAATTTAACCGGCGTTTCGCCTCCTCATATACGTCCGCGGAAAGCGGCCCACGCAACGCCGCACGGACATTTTGTACAAGATGCTCCGTTCCGCGGGTACCACACACCCCCGCCGTAATTGCAGGATGCGTAAGCGTATAGCGAATCAAAAAGTCATTGCGAGTCTCGCCTTCCTCCAAAAGGTCTTGCAGGCCAGAGGCCTCCCACCGTGCGTCATAAGTCGCGTCATAGCGCTTCAAAAGCCCACGCGCCACAATTCCCGTTCCGTAATCGTCATAGGCCTTCTGAATCACGTTTTCACTCAATCGCGTCATGCATCCATACACAACCTGAATCACCTCAACATCACGCCAGGCGGCAAAGGTCTGTAAATTACGGTAGCCATGAAGCGCAGGATAAGCATAATCTGTTGGATTTGAGTTGCGGATGGTCAAACCAATGTGTAAAATTTTCCCGGATTTTTTCAGCTCGCGCAAAGTCTCCATAACTTCTCCGTTTTCGCCGCCCTCCAAAAAGTCCGGTAAAACGCCATGGATCTGCAAAATATCAATATAATCGGTCTTTAACAGACGCAGACTCTCCTCCACATTTTCAAGTACCGTTTTTTGATCGAAGGTATACATCGGGCCATTACCGCGCATATTGTCGCAGCACTTCGTCGCCAGAATATACTCATCACGGCGGTGCGATATGGCCTTTCCAATAAAATATTCACTGTTTGCATACTCAGGAGAAGTATCGATATAGTTAATTCCCTCATCCAAAACGCGATTTAACAGTGTAACAGCCGTAGCTTCACTGACGGGACCCAGCTCCATTCCGCCGTACGCAAGACGCGTCACAGACAAGCCGGTTTTTCCCAAAGGTTTCTTTTCCATATGTAATTCTCCCTTCCATTCTTTGAATCATACCCTGAAGGCTTACGTTAATGCCGCAAGACCTTCCACCTCATATTCAATTTAACACGTATTATGCGAAAAAGCAATCATATTCCGAAAAAGAAAGCGCACTTACAGAGCAAACTTCTCCCTGATACGTGCGGAGCAGCTTACTTTGCCGCGTACACGAATCTGTAATACGTTCTCCTCAATCAAATCATCCAGATTTTCATTTAACAGCAATAAACCATAGCCGCTAATACATAGCTTCTGTCCCGATTTCTGTGCACGCTCCAGTTCCTCCTGTTCCAGACTATAAATGCCCATAAACCAAGTACTTTCAGCAGTTTCCTGCTGTGCGATGATGCGGTCAAATATACTCCGCTTCTGCTCCAGGCTTTGGCGGACCGCATAATTAATGAAATCACTGCGATTAGAGTAGTACCCCTGATCGACAAGCAGGTCGATCTCAGCCAACGTGGCAATATTCATGTTGACAGAGACCTTCTCCGAGACAGGCGCCGTACGGTTTGTGGAAAAGCCAAACAAGTTTCCACCCTTTCCAGCGTTTTTGCTTCCCTTTTCAATTATTAATTTACTTTCTTTGTTCATTTTGGCAGCCCCTATTTTACAATAAAATAATCTATATATGATCTAATTGGATCATATATAGATTATCAAAGAAGACGGGTTATGTCAAGAGAAAAAAATCCCGCCCATAGGGCGGGATTTAAAGAACTTTTTTGCTTACTTCTGGCTCTCTTCAACGGCGACCGCAACCGCGACAGTTGCGCCGACCATGGGGTTATTCCCCATACCGATGAGGCCCATCATCTCGACGTGTGCCGGGACGGAGGAAGAGCCTGCAAACTGTGCATCGGAGTGCATACGGCCCATGGTATCGGTCATGCCGTAGGAAGCAGGTCCAGCAGCCATATTATCCGGATGCAGGGTACGGCCCGTACCGCCGCCGGAAGCAACGGAGAAATACTTCTTGCCATTCTCAACACACCACTTTTTATAGGTGCCGGCAACCGGATGCTGGAAGCGGGTCGGGTTCGTAGAGTTACCGGTGATGGAAACGCCAACAT
>URVL01000060.1 GCA_900551265.1 uncultured Eubacteriales bacterium
TTTATAATACAGTAAAATACGTATAATGCCGTTATAACACTCGCCGTACGGCTTCATGCCACCCATTAAGCAAATGGGTACGTTCACGGCTCTCCATCTGCGGGGTGAATTCCCGGTCACAGCGCCAGACAAGTGAGAGTTCATCGAGGTCATGATAGTACCCCACAGAAAGACCAGCCAGGTACGCCGCGCCAAGCGCCGTTGTTTCAATGCAATATGGGCGAAGCACATGTGTACAGGAAATATCGGACTGGAACTGCATCAGGAAGTTGTTTGCGCTGGCACCGCCGTCAGCACGCAGAGAACTGAGTGAAAAGTCAACGTCACTGCGCATGGCGCACAGCACGTCCTCTGTCTGATAAGCAATGGATTCCAGGGTTGCGCGGATGATGTGATCTCGATTGGAACCGCGCGTCAGTCCAAGAATCGCCCCACGGGCGTAGGCGTTCCAATAGGGCGCGCCAAGCCCCGTGAAAGCGGGTACGACATATACGCCGCCGGTTGAAGTAACGCGTGTTGCATAGTACTCCGACTCCGGAGCAGAATCAATGAGCTTTAATTCGTCACGCAGCCATTGAATTGCTGCGCCCGCAACAAAAACGGACCCTTCAAGCGCATATGTGATGCGCCCCTCGAAGCCCCATGCGATCGTTGTAATCAATCCCTGCGTAGAGTGCACGGGAACCTCACCGGTGTTCATCAGCATAAAACCGCCGGTGCCATAGGTGTTTTTAACATCGCCAGGCCGAAAACAGGCCTGACCGAAGAGTGCGGCGTGCTGATCACCCGCGGCGCTTGCAATTGGGATGGCACCGCCAAATAAGGAGGGATCGCTCTCCCCAAACGCCCCGGATGAGGGCCGGACCTCCGGCAATACGGCGCTGGGAATATCGAGGAGACTGAGAATTTCCTCGTCCCAATCCAGTGTGCGGATATTATAAAGCATGGTACGCGATGCGTTGGTATAATCGGTCGCGTGAACGCGGCCGCCTGTCAGACGGTAAATGAGCCAGCTGTCTACCGTACCGAAGGCAAGCTCTCCCCGACAGGCGCGTTCATATGCGCCGTCCACATGATCAAAAATCCAGCGGAGTTTTGTTGCGCTGAAGTATGGGTCGAGGACAAGTCCCGTACGTTCGCGGAAGAATTCGGTGAGCCCTTCTTTCTCAAGCTCCGCGCAGAAATCCGCAGTACGGCGGCACTGCCAGACAATGGCAGGACAAATTGCACGCCCGGTTTTCCTGTCCCATACGATCGTCGTCTCACGTTGATTTGTAATGCCAATAGCCGCAATATCCCGATATGTAACGCCAAGACGGGCCATTGCCTCACGCGCGACCGTAAGCTGTGAATCCCATATTTCCTCGGCGTCGTGTTCCACGAAACCCGGCTGGGGATAATATTGCCGGAACTCACGCTGCGCGGAAGCGGCAATATTGCCTTCCCGGTCAAACAAAATGCAGCGGGAACTGGTGGTGCCCTGATCCAGAGCCATGATATAACGCATAAACGTTATCCTTTCCAAAACAATAAAAAACAGTCTGAAAGCAGACGTTTTTAAAAACTAATGTGGATGCAAATAAGATTTATTCAAAAAAGGCCTTCTATCCCATAACCTCCCAAGCGATTGCCCAGAAACGAGATAAAAGGCCTAATTTGACGACGAATTAACTGTAGTGTATCTTATCGCTTTTTGCGAAAAAAGTCAATTCTTTTGTAAACACAAAGTATACAAAATTTTGCGAAAATTTTATTTAAATTCAATAAAAACAGCACGAGTGGAAGTTATTTACATCAGAATACAATACGCTCTGCGATATAACCATTTAGATCCGACACGGGAATTCGCACCTGCTCCATGGTATCGCGATCACGGACTGTTACACAGCCGTCGCTTTCCGTATCAAAGTCGACAGTGATGCAAAACGGTGTTCCGATCTCATCCTGACGGCGATAACGTTTTCCAATGGAGCCGGACTCGTCATAGTCGACCATGAAGTCGTGAGAAAGCGCCGTATATATTTCATTTGCTTTCCCGCCAAGTTTTTTGGAAAGCGGAAGCACTGCCGCTTTGAAAGGCGCAAGGAACGGATGCAGATGCAAAACGACGCGCGTATCCTTTTTCGATGCATCTACGACTTCTTCATCATAAGCCTCTACAAGGAAAGCGAGCGTTATACGATCGGCGCCAAGCGAAGGTTCGATCACATAAGGAACATAATGTTCGTTCAACTCCGGATCGAAATAATCAAGATCCTGACCGGAAGTCTTAATGTGCTGCGTCAAGTCGTAGTCGGTACGGTCCGCAACGCCCCACAGTTCGCCCCAGCCAAATGGGAACAAGAATTCAAAGTCTGTGGTTGCTTTGGAATAGAAAGCCAGTTCCTCCGGCTCATGATCGCGCAGGCGTAAATTTTCGGCCTGAATGCCAAGACTCAGCAGCCAGTCGTTACAGAACTTACGCCAGTATGCAAACCACTCCAAATCGGTGCCGGGCTTACAGAAGAACTCCAGCTCCATCTGTTCAAACTCACGGATACGGAAGATAAAGTTGCCGGGCGTAATCTCATTGCGGAAGCTCTTTCCCACCTGGCAGACGCCAAACGGGATTTTGCGCCGGGTTGTACGCTGAATGTTCTTGAAGTTGACGAAAATTCCCTGTGCGGTTTCAGGACGCAGATATACTTCGGTGGAACTGTCTTCCGTTACGCCCTGATGGGTTTTAAACATAAGGTTGAACTTGCGGATATCCGTAAAGTCGCTTTTGCCGCAGCCGGGGCAGGGGATAGCGTTTTGACGGATAAAAGCAACCATATCTTCATTTGTCATGGCTTCCACATTGGTCACGGTATCGCCGGTCTCATGGCACCAATCTTCGATAAGCTTGTCCGCGCGGTGGCGCATTTTACAGGATTTACAGTCGATGAGCGGGTCGTTGAAGGTCGTGACGTGTCCGGAAGCCACCCATACCTGTGGATTCATCAGAATGGCAGAGTCCAGTCCGACATTATGCGGATTTTCTTGGACAAATTTTTTCCACCACGCTTTTTTAATATTGTTTTTCAGTTCCACGCCAAGCGGACCATAATCCCAGGAGTTTGCAAGCCCGCCGTAAATTTCGGAGCCGGGGTATACAAAGCCGCGGCCTTTGCAGAGCGCGACGATCTGATCCATTGTTTTGTCAGTGTTTTTCATGGTTTCAAAGCCTTTCTGCCGAATTGTTAGCCTTTATAATAGATTTATTATATCGAAAAAAAGGCACTTGTCAAGCGTATATCAATGTGTTATACTAAAGGGGCGCCGCAGAGCTTGTGGGGAGAAAATTTTTTTCAGTGCTTCGGCTCATGGAATGAATGTATCTGCGGCGAAATATAGATAGTGTGAGATATCGGGGTGTAGCGCAGTTGGTAGCGCGCTTGCTTTGGGAGCAAGATGCCGCAGGTTCGAATCCTGTCACTCCGACCACGTCGCTGCGGACGGCATATCGTTCGCAGCGACTTTTTATCAAAAGATCACTTTTCACTCATTCTGTCGCAGCTTCTCTCCAAATCGAATCCGCTTGTGCTGGGCTTCGATTCCGTTTTTCTTTTCTGAGAGCCCGAACTTCTATCATTACATTGGAGCCATCATCGGAGCAAAGTCCGCTTTGCTCCGATGATTTTTTGTTTTTTTGAAATAACAAATTACAGGGACTCACCTTTGGTTTATGAGCGAAAATGCAACGAGAAATTACAAATACAAAACCGGTGATATGTCCCCATATATGGGAACATGTCGCCGGTCATTATCAGAAGTCCGTACCCCGTCTGTTGTTTTTCCCTGTAAAAGCCCAGCGGGTAATGCCGCCGGACCTTCCAGTTCTTATCATTGAATAGACTGATTAAAAAGATTTGCAATAATGGGGACAATTTCTTTGATAACGGTTTGTGTCGTGTTGATACAGAGGTCAAAATTCAGTTTGTCACCCCACGAATGCCCGGTATAGAATTCATAATACTTGGCCCGCTTTTTATCAATCCCGGAAATTTTCTGCTTCAACTCTTTATCGGAGAGCCTTTCATCTTCCGGGCCTTTTTCCCGACAGCGCTTGATTTTGCTCTCCATATCTGCGTAGACAAAAATACGGAAAGGCTCAGGCTATACAGATTCTGCAGGAGATGAAGGCTGACCGTGATAGTTTCCGCAGGGTCGGACTCGCATTTGAGGAAAAGGCATTTTATGATATTTTAATGGCACTGCGCGATCAGTATGACTTTGCATACGGCACAGATAAAGTGGTTGACGGCATTGCTATCAACGATAGATGTAAAGCTCTGGCCAAAAAGATAAAGGAAATTATTGATACAAAATCTACGTTTGCGGATTGGCTCAATAATCAAATTATACGCGACCAGCTCAAATTTGACATCAAAGTGTGCCTGGTTAAAAACGGATATCCGCCGCGGTACAGTCCGGAAGTTTTCCGCAAGGTCATGGAGCAAATTGAAAATTTCGAGGAAAACCGTTGATTGTAGTGAAAGCGTATTTTTAAATTCCCATCTCAATGGCGCCGCGAGCTTTCATAGGAATACATATCCGGTTTCAGATCCGCTCTATGGAGCAGCCTTACGAAAACGGAGCCTCCTTTATAAGGAGGCTCCGTTTGTTTGTAAGCTTACGGTAAGCCCACGAAAGGACGTACTTTTTTGCGCAACAATCGGATGAAAATGCATATTTTTTCTCTTTATGACAATTTATGAACACATTATGGCGCTTTCGTCTTTTTCTTTAAAAAATTTTCACAATTCTGCAAAAAAGGTAGTGAAATTTCAGAAGAAGTATGGTATGATAAATGGCGATGAAGAAATTGGCGTTTTCAAAGTATTAAAAAGGAGAAGTGTGATATGGACAAGTTTTTTCATCTGAAAGAAAACGGCACCAAGGTTTCGACAGAAATCATTGCGGGATTGACGACGTTTTTCGCGATGTCGTACATCATCGTCGTGAACCCTGGAATCCTGGCGCAGTCCGGAATGGAATGGGGCGCGGTGTTCCTTGCCACCATTATTGCTTCCATTATCGGCACTCTGGTAATGGGACTGGTTGCAAACGTTCCCTATGCGCAGGCTCCCGGTATGGGTTTGAATGCGTTTTTCGTTTATACGGTATGCTTTACGCTTGGTTTTACCTGGCAGCAGGCACTTTCCATGGTGTTTATCTGCGGTATCTTAAATATCCTGATTACCGTAACGAAAGTCCGCAAGTACATTATTAAGTCGATCCCTCTGAGTCTGCAAAACGCAATTGGCGGCGGTATTGGTATATTCGTTGCCTATATCGGCCTTTTAAATGTCGGCATTATTAATTTTGGAGGCGGCGTGCCCGCGCTGTCCACGTTAAGCGAGCCGCAGTTCTGGGTTTTCCTGATTGGCTTAGCTTTAACGATTGTTCTGTTGGCTTTGAAGGTGAAAGGCGCCATTTTAATCTCCATCATTGTTACGACGCTGATAGGCATTCCGTTCGGTGTGACTTCCCCGCAGGAAACCACCAGTTTTACGGAGGCATGCCAGGCACTTCCCACCACATTCCTCGCAATCTTTAAAGAGGGCGGCATCGGCAGTTTATTTAGCGATGTATCCAAATTGCCGCTTGTGCTCATAACCATTTTCTCCTTCAGCATTTCGGACACCTTTGATACAATTGGAACTTTTATCGGCACCGGACGCCGCAGCGGTATCTTCAGCGCGGAAGACGAAAAGAAGATGGAAAGCAGTTCCGGATTCCACTCCAAGCTTGACAAAGCGCTGTTTGCCGATGCGACCGCTACGTCTATCGGTTCTCTGTTCGGTACTTCCAATACGACGACTTTCGTGGAAAGCGCCGCCGGTATCGGCGTTGGCGGCCGTACCGGTCTGACCTCTGTGGTCGTTGCAATTTGCTTTGCACTGTCTGCATTCCTGGCATCTTTTGTAAGCGCTGTTCCATTTGCGGCTACTGCTCCGGCCCTCGTAGCGGTTGGTATTATGATGATGTCTTCTTTCAAGGATATCGACTGGAGCGACTTCAATGAGGCGGTGCCTGCTTTCTTTGCCGGCATCTTTATGGCGCTTTGTTACAGTATCTCTTACGGTATTGCCGCAGGATTTATTTTCTACTGCATCATCAAGATCTTCAAAGGCAAGGCAAAGGAAATTCACCCGATTCTGTGGGCCTGCACTGCACTGTTTGTCCTGAATTTTGTTCTCCTGGCTCTTTTGTAAAACTTCAGTGGTTGAGTGGAAAGGAGATGGAAACCGGAGACTGGTTTCTCCGGCCATCTCCTTTTCCCCGCCTTTACTTCCTCAGGGAAGTTGTCAATCATGCAGACGATAAGTAGGAAAGGACTTTTGATACATGAAACAGCATCACGAAGCGGTAGGATATCTGCCGGAAGAACGGCCTGACTTTATCAAGCTGCTGTTATATGCAATTCAGCAGGTGATCGTCATGTTCCCGGCAACCGTTACAGTTGCGCTTGTCACGGGGTTCCAGGTATCCACCACTATTTTTGCCAGCGGACTTGCCACGCTCTGTTTTATCCTGATTACCGGCAAAAAAATTCCGCTATATTATGGATCCAGCTTTGCATATTTGACTGCGATCGCCAGCATGTGTGCTGCCGAAGGCTTTGAAAAAGTGGATGGAATTTTGCCGACAGAGGCAATTCAGTACGCCCAGTTTGGCATTATTTTCTCCGGTCTTGTCTCTATCGCCGCCGGTTTGTTGGTTCGGTTCTTCGGAAAGAAGGCTGTTGAAACCATTTTACCTGCCTCTATCACCGGGCCGGTCGCCATGATTATCGGCCTTACTCTGGCCGGAAATGCTTTGAGCGACGCCATTCCCAATGTGACGGAAGTTTCCAGTGAGAGCGTCATGTGGGTTGTTGTTGCCCTGGTAACGCTGATTTCCACAATCTTATATTCCAAGTACTTAAAGGGATTCTTAGGACAGCTTCCCCTGCTTCTCGGTGTACTGACCGGGTGCGCAGTGGCCGGTATTGCCTATGCCGCCGGAGGGGTTAATCTGTTCCGCACCATGCCTGCTGCAGCTTTGGAGGCCTCCATTTGGCGTTTGGGCGATGGTTCTATCTTTGCTGTCCCGGCATTCTCGTTGCCAAAGGTATCCTGGAGTGCTGTGGCGGCAATCATGCCTATTGCAATCGCCACAATTCCGGAGTCTACGGCGCATATGTATCAGTTGGACATCTATGTAAACGATGTTGCCCGGAAAAAAGGCAAGAAGATGAAATATAGCCTGATTGATATGTTGGATCGGAACCTGATTGGCGACGGCATCTGCGATATGATTTCCGGCGTTGTCGGCGGACCTGCCGGCACCAATTATGGCGAAAATATCAGCACGATGGCAATTACGAAGGTATTCTCTGTTCCGGTTTTGATTGTTGCTGCTATCATTGCCATGATCGTGAGCTTTTTCACGCCGCTGATTCAGGTGATCTATGGTATTCCGCTTGCCGTCATTGGCGGTTTGGAAATCTATCTGTTCGGTGCGATTGCGGCACAGGGCATCGCCATTATGATTGAGAAGAAAGTGGATATGTTTTCGTCCAAAAATATTGCCGTGATTGCTTCCATCATGATAATCGGCATTGGTGGCAATTATGCGTTCGGTGGCAATATTCCGTTCTTTGGCATTCAGGTACCGTGTATTGCAGGTGCGGCAATTTTCGGAATTTTGCTGAACCTTCTGCTCAGTATCGGAGAAAAGAAGAAGTCGGACCAGGCGTGATTTTAGAAAAAACCGTTGCAGTCGACAGTCTGCAACGGTTTTTTTATTTTTCAGATGGGATTATTCTATAAGTTCATCCGGTCGCCGAATTCGGAACTTTTATGGTCGTGAATAGCATACGTAGCAAAATGGCGACTGCGAAATTCAGAAGATCGGCTATTTGAATCAGTCATCGGACCTTGAATCTGAGAATAGATCAATGTTATCGGAGAATAAATCATTGTCGCTCTAAAAAGGCTGTGCGAAAATGAATTATCGATTGTCGGATAGGTCGGTTTTCTGCATGCTGATCCATCGTCTGTAGCTGCCCGGCGTCTGCCCCGAAATTCTTTTAAACTGCCGGCAAAAATGCTCCGTATTGTTGTAACCGCAGAATTCCGCTATTTGCGTGATGGTTTTGTTGGTATACCGCAGCAGACTCTTGGCAGAGCGGATTCGGGAAGAAATCACGTCTTCCATGCAACTCACACCGAACGTTTTATGATACAGACTCTGCAAATAGCCCTCGCTGAGATGTAGCTTTTCCGCCATATCGCCGACGCGCCATTTTCGCTTGGGATCCCGATAGATGGCTTTGCGAAGATCTGTGAGGGCATGAAAATGTAGAGAAATTTCTATCTTGTTACTTTTCTTGGCGTCTTCCTGCAGCGAAAGAAAGATTTTTTGAATGAGCAGATTGACTGCTTCTGTGTGGTCTTCCTTTGCAAAAGCATGAGTCCATTTTAGTTGACAGAATAAATTGTGGTAATATTTGGGATCTCTCACCGAAAAGGGAACGCCCTGGATGGGCAGAGATGCAACATACTCTTCATCAGAGTCGAAACGGAGCCAGTCATTTTCAAATAGCTCCCCACAGGCCCGATACAGGATTTTGGTGTCCGGCGCATACAGAACAACAGATTCTTCCGGATAGGGAATCCATGTCTCATCTACCCAAAAAAGCGCCGGCGTATGCGTTAAAAGCAGTAGCCAGCAATCATGGCCGTTGGGAAGATCGAAAATAAATTCCCCGGGATGAGCGGCGTTATGCTCGATATAACGAATGTGGTTCATGCCCGTCGCCTCCAAATTCATATCGTTAGTATAGCAGAATCAGGAAATAGATACAAGCGGCGACTTGTAAAAACAAAGGAGGAAGTCGTATGTCTAAAAAGCAACCCATATTGCACAATCCCTACCTCCCGTCGTGGGAGTATGTCCCGGATGGGGAACCGCATGTATTTCAGGACCGCGTCTATGTTTACGGTTCGCATGACCGTTTTAACGGCTTTGCTTACTGTCTCAATGACTATGTCTGCTGGTCGGCTCCGGTGGATAACCTGGGCGATTGGCGATATGAAGGCGTGATTTATCGGAAAACGCAGGATCCATTGAATCCGGACGGAGCCGGCGCTCTGTACGCACCGGATGTGACGGTGGGGCCGGACGGCAGATATTATCTCTACTATGCCCTGAGCAACCACTCTGCTATTTCGGTGGCAGTGTGTGACACGCCTGCCGGCGAGTATGCGTTCTATGGGCATGTCCATTATGCAGACGGTACCCTGCTTGGCGCTCGTGAGACCGACGATAACCAGTTTGACCCTGCTGTGCTGACAGAGGGCGAACGTACCTACCTCTACACCGGCGGCGTCTGTTTCCCGCGTGAAAAGAAGCTGGGCGGCGCCATGTGTACGGTTTTGGATGCGGACATGCTCACCATTCTGGAAGAACCTGTGTTTGTCGTACCCAGCGCACGAGACAGCGCCGGCACGCCCTATGAAAATCAGGAGTTTTTTGAGGCCTCGTCAATCCGTAAATTTGGCGGCAGGTATTATTTCGTTTATTCGTCCGTGCATATGAATGAACTGTGTTATGCTATCAGCGACCGGCCTAACGGTGGTTTTCAATACGGCGGCGTGATTGTTTCCAACTGCGACAAAAACATTGACACGTACAAACCTGCCGAAAAAGCGATGTATTTTGGCGGAAACAACCACGGTGGTCTGGTAGAAGTGAATGGGGAGTATTATATTTTCTATCACCGCCACACAAACGGTACCAATTACAGCAGGCAGGGCTGTATGGAAAAAATTCAGATACTGCCGGACGGTTCAATCCCGCAGGTGGAGATGACATCCTGTTGCGGCTGCGAACCATTTGAAGGGAAGGGAGAATATCCCGCCTATCTTGCCTGCAACCTATTTAAGGAAGAAAAACCGCTGAATCCGCACCTTCCGATCTGGATGCAGGCCACTATGCCGCGTATTACCCAGGATGGCCGGGACGGCGACGAGGAAATCGGTTATATTGCCGAGATTTCCGACGGCACGACCATTGGATTTAAGTACTTCCGATTTGAAAACGTACAGAAAATTACAATTCGTACCCGTGGCTATATCAGGGGCAAGTTTGAAATCAAAACTTCTTGGGACGGCGATGTGCTCGGTACGGTTGACGGCATTGGATTTACAAACATTTGGAAAACCTATTCCGCACAAGTTGAAATTCCGGATGGCGTGCATGCTCTGTATTTTACCTTCCGCGGTTCCGGAAGCGGCATGCTGGCTTCTTTCTGTCTGGAATAAGGGAGGAAACACATATGAAGTTAAGACAAATGACATATCCCTATCCCTTTCTTCCTGCGCAGGAGCGCGCGGCCGTTCTCCCAAAGCGCAATGTATGTTCCATCGCTCCTGCAGAGGAGCCGTCCGATTATCTATATTCGGGCAACGGCTCGCACAGAATAGACGTTTCAGGACAGCCGTATTGTGATGAACTGGCCGTGACACAGGAGCTGCTTTACGAGCCGCAATGGGAGAAGACCCCGAATGTTCCGGATCTGCGGCCGTATCTTGCCGACATTCGTAAGTATGTGCTTGCCGGAAAGCCGGAGCTGGCCGACGCGCTGATTGACAAGGCGCAGCGGGAAGCCGGCTTGGACCGCTATATGAAGCTGGATGCGGACATTGTATATCCGACCGGTACGTTGCGCGTGCACAAGGCGTTTTGGCTGACCTTTTCCCGGCCCGACGGCGGAGAAACGAAGAATTATCTTCGCTGGGTGGACATGATGTCCGGTAAGATCTGCACGCATTGGGAAACACCGCAGGGCGTTTTTGAAAACGAATATCTGGCCGCCTATCAGGGTGATCTGGTTGCTGCCAGATTCAGCGCACCGGCAGGCCTTTTAGATTTGGACATCTCTCTGCGCCTTCCGGGAGGTCCTGGTCCCTTTGGCCGGATCAGCATGGCAAAGTCATCGCATACGCTGGAAAAAACGCCGGAACTTTTTAAGCTTGCCTTTGCCTATAATCCGGAATATGGACGTCGGGGTTATGTGTCGGTTATTCGTTTTATCCCGCAGGGCGGCACGGTTACGGTGACGGATGACGGCGTCTGTGTGCGTGGTGCCGACCGGCTTGTTGTGCTTGCAAAAGCCGTTCGCGTGGAACATGATTTCTCCTTCGGATGCGAGAATGCCATAGCGGATGAATTTGAAAAAGCAGCTTCTGATTTTGACTCGTATGTAGCGGGGAACCTTACCGTCCTGGGCGAACGTATGTCACGTTCTCAGTTGACGCTTGGTAAAGAGGAAGACTATGTCCTCTCCGGGGAAGAACTGCTGCGGCTCTCACACAGCCAGGAGGAGCTGTATCCGGCCCTGATGGATAAGCTCTACGACATGGGCCGGTTTTATCAGATTATTGATACCGGCGAAATCCCGCCCATGTGGGGCCAGCATAATATTAATACGAATTTGCAGGTCTGCGCGGGAAACAATACCGGCCTTTTCGATGAGATGGATTCCTATTTCCGCTATTACGAAAGGAAATTCGACGATTTCCGTACCAACGCAAGACTTTTGTTTGGCGCACGCGGGCTGCTTGCCAGTGTGCACTGTGATTATGACACCGGGCTTTATTATCATTTTTCACGTACATATCCCCATTATTGCTGGACTGGCTGTCTCGGATGGATTTATAATGAGTTTTGGGGATATTATCTGTGTACCGGCGATCTGGATTTCCTGCGAAACCGGGTTGTACCGGCGCTGAAGGAGATTGCGCTTTTCTTTGAGGACTATGCCTGCGACCGCGATGAAAACGGGAAGGTGATTTTTTATCCGTCCTTCTCGCCGGAGGATCCTACGCCGAACCCTGATTATGTCACGGTGACCTGCAAGAGCATCAATCCGACCCGCATCAATTCAGTTATGGATATTGCGATTTGCCGCGAGGTTTTGACGAACCTGATAGAGGCTTGCAATACGCTCGGCATCGAGCAGGATCAGATTGCCCATTGGCAGCAGCAAATTGAAGATCTGCCGGACTATTTGCTTGATGAAGAAGGCGGCCTGAAGGAGTGGGCGTGGCCAACGATAGAGGAAAACTACAATCACCGCCATGTTTCCCATCATTATGACGTCTGGCCGGGACGCGCCGTGACGCCGGAGCTGGATCCGGAGACTGCGGAGGCAATCAAAATATCCAACCGCAAGCGCGGCCAGCAGGACGATTCTGCGCATGGCATTATCCATCGTGCTCTGTGCGCCATCCGGTTATTGGATGTGGAGGAAATGGAGCAGAATCTGTCACAGTTGATAGGACACGGTTTTGTTCGCAGGAATCTTTCTACAGCGCACTTCCCATATCGTGGGCAGTTCCCCGACCTGCAGGGGGCCATGCCGGCAATATTGCTTGAAATGTGCGTGTTTTCCATGCCGGGGACCA
>URVL01000061.1 GCA_900551265.1 uncultured Eubacteriales bacterium
TTTGCCCGCTGTTTGTCTTGTACCTTTCTGTCATTCGTTCGTCTCGTGTGCGACACGCCCGGATGTTGACCCGTCGTACGCTTGACACCCGTACAACCTATGGTCAAACGGTTAATCTCTGCTTTGGAGACTTCCATGCCCCTTTCTTCAAGATACTTCCGCACATAGCCATAAGCCGTTTTGTCTGCGATGGTACCAATCGTACCAGCTTTAAAAACCTGCCCTTCACCAAATAACTCTACGCAGTCGCGGTGTGCCTGCGTCTGATATTCGCCGGCAAAATTCAGATCGATATCCGGCTCTTTTTCCGCCTTGAATCCAAGGAAAGTAAAGAAGGGGATATTAAAGCCGTCCTTACGATACAGATTCCCACACTTCGGGCAGCACTTATCGGGCATGTCCGCACCACAACCGAATGTTTCGCTGTGGTCGATTTCGATCGTTTTGCATTTGTCGCAAATATAGTGCGGCGCCAGGGGATTGACTTCTGAAATGCCACAGAAGTAAGCCACAACGGAGGATCCCACGGAACCACGTGAGCCGACAAGATAGCCTGCGTCATTTGATTTTTTAATGAGCTTTTGCGCAGTCATATACATGACGTCGAATCCATTATGGATAATGGGATTCAGCTCAGCTTCAATACGATTTTCAATTTCCTCCGGCAGTGGATCGCCGTAGAGCTCGCGTGCGCGTGTGTAACAGATACGCTGCAAATCTTCCGCGGAGCCTTCGATCGAAGGCGGATAGGTTCCTTCCGGAACGGGACGGATGGACTCACATTCATTTGCAATACGGTTTGGATTTTCAACGACAATTTCAAAAGCTTTCTGCGCGCCAAGATAGGTAAACTCCTCAAGCATTTCCTGAGTCGGCTTGAAGTAAAGCGGCGCCTGATTGTCAGCATCTGAAAAGCCCTGTCCGGCCATCAGAATCCGGCGGAAAACCTCGTCCTGCGGATTTAGGAAATGAACATCACCCGTTGCGACGACAGGCTTCTGAAGGCTCTGTCCGAGCTTGACAACGGTTTCATTAAACTCCCGAAGTTCCTGTTCGTCTTTCACGGTACCGTCACGCAGCATAAACATGTTGTTGCCAATCGGCTGTATCTCAAGATAGTCATAATAATCGGCAATACGCCGCAGTTCGCCCCACGGTTTCTTTGCCACAATCGCGCGGAACAGTTCTCCCGCCTCACAGGCGGATCCCAAGATGAGTCCTTCACGATAGTGGTCCAAGACGGAACGCGGCACAATCGGACGTTTTTTAAAATAGTTCAAATGTGATTCGCTGATAAGTTGATAAAGATTTTTGAGCCCTGTATAATTTTTTACCAGGATAATGAGATGATTGTAGTGTACGCGCCCACCGGAGGTAAGGTTATGAATTGCGTCGTTGATTTCCTGAATATCGTGTACGCCCATCTGAGAGAGCTGCGCGAAAAATTTCAGCAGAATGCGTCCCGTGACCTCTGCGTCGTCACACGCACGATGGTGGTTAAAATTACCAAGGTCAAGCGCTCGCGCTACATCGTCCAGCTTATGATGACGCTCATGCGGTAAAAGCGCTCGTGCAAGCGTCAGGGTATCAATAGCAGTGAACTCCCGCTCGATTCCAAGCTTTGCACAGTCGTAATTAAGAAAGCCGACGTCGAAAGACGCGTTGTGTGCAGCAAGAGGGCAGTCTCCGACAAAATCGAGAAAACGGGGGAGAACTTCCTCGATCGGTGCGGCGTCCGCGACCATGGCGTCTGTAATGCTCGTTAACTCTGTGATGTTTGACGGGATTGGCTTACCGGGATTGACAAACTCAGAAAAACGCCCCACAATATCGCCGTTACGAATTTTCACAGCGCCGATTTCAATGATCGACTCCGTCGCCGGTTTAAAACCTGTGGTTTCAATGTCAAAGACGACGATATCCCCATCCAGGGAACGCCTCTGTAATCCATCCACAGCTCCGCCGGAATCATTTACATAATACGCTTCTACGCCATAAATCACTTTGACGCCGTATTTTTTAGAGGCATTCATGGCCTCCGGAAAAGCCTGCGCAACGCCGTGGTCGGTAATGGCGATGGCAGGATGTCCCCACTTGGCCGCCTGTGCAATCAGGGAGGTTGCAGAACTCATGCCGTCCATCAGACTCATATTGGTATGTAAGTGAAGCTCCACCCGCTTGTGCTCAGCCGTATCCTGACGTTCTTTGCGTTTGGCACGAAGAACACAGCTGGGATTTAAGATCATTTCCTTTTCAAAGTTGTTGTAGGTCAATTTGCCCTGAACCGTCACGGTGTCGCCTGTCCGAATCGCCTCCATAATGGGCCGTGCCTTGGCAACATCCATGGAACGGGAGACACGGATAGAGCCCGTATAGTCTGTCATGTCGAAGCTGATGATGCCAAGTTCGCGGGAGGGAATATTTTCGCGCGCTTTGGTTGTAATGACCTTATGCGCGGTGGCGAACACATCTCCCGTAACGGAAACATAGCCATAATCAAGATTGAGATCGCCGATTTGCATGGGTGCATCTTTGCCGGGTTTCCCGAAAATGACGCCGTTTTCTTCTGCGGCAGTGACAGGAACCGGCTGCTTCTTTGGTGGCGCGGGCGGCGGTGCCGTAACCGCAGCTTCTTTGATAACCTGATCCAAAACGGCAGCTTTATCAAAAGCGGAAGCTTCCGTACTGCCACTGATGAACGTTACCGTCAGACGTTCATCAAACTGCTCAAGAAGCATCTGCTCCAACTTGCGGTTACAGCCTGCGTGCATTAAAAACTCCGCGCCTTCTCCACGAAGACGGACTGCAAGCTTTCCAGATGTGCGATCAATTTCTCCTACGGCATTGTTCAGAAACCCATTTGTTGCAGGAAACTGTGATTTTAAATCTAAAAAAAGCTTTGGAAGACAATCCGGCGTCAATTTTTGTTTTTTTTCGGCGAACTGTACGGAAAACTGCTCCAGACCATAAATGGTTTGAACGGCTGTCTCAAGCTGCCTGAGCATATTGGCAGGAATTGATTTGTCCGATACTGCATGTACGGTAATGCTGCGACTCCGCCGGTCGCCGGTCATGGACTCAACCAGAATGGAAGCGACAGCTTCAGCGCATGTGGAATCCGGCTGATACAACTTAAAAATTCTCTGGAAAGGTGTGCTCATACATGGTCTCCGTTTACAAATTCGTTTGCCAGGGCAACAAGCGCCGGAACAATTTCATCATAAGGAACTTTGTGCAAGATTTTTCCGTTCTTGAAAAGCAGGCCGTCGGCGCGCCCGCAGGCGACGCCGATATCGGCGTCACGCCCCTCGCCCGGCCCGTTGACCGCACAACCCATAACGGCGATCTTTACCGCCGCATGGATCCCGGAAACGGCCGCCTCTACCTGTTCAACAAGCGGAAGCAAGTCCACCTGGCAACGTCCACAGGTGGGACAGGCAATAATTTCCGGTGCGTCACGGCGAATGCCGGACGCACGGAGTATATCCAGACCTACTAGGACCTCCTGCACGGGGTCCGCCGCGAGGGATACGCGAATGGTATCGCCTATCCCCATAGCGAGCAGTCCGCCGATACCGGCGGCACCTTTTATGGTCCCCATACGCAGTGTTCCGGCATGTGTGACGCCGAGATGAAGGGGATAGTCGCAACGTGCTGCTATCTCCCGATATGCCGCAATGGTGGAAGGCACGTCCGAGGCTTTTAAGGAAATACAGATATCCGTAAAATCTTCTGCCTCAAGCAGTTTTACATGACGCATGGCGCTTTCTGTCATGGCGATGGGAAGGTCATTCGGATACCGTTCCTGCAAATCCCGCTCAATAGAACCGGAATTCACGCCGATACGGATCGGAACGCCGGCATTGCGGCAGACACGAACTACTGCGCGGACGCGATCTTGTCCACCAATATTGCCGGGATTGATACGAATTTTATCTGCGCCTGCGGCAACTGCCTCTATGGCAAGCTGATAATTGAAATGAATGTCGGCAACAACAGGGATCGGCGAAGCTGTTTTAATTTTATAAAGTGCGCGTACGGCATCCATATCCGGCACGGCACAGCGTACGATTTCACATCCTGCGTCGGCCAGCCGTCTAATCTGCGCGATGGTTTCTGCAGCATTGCGCGTGTCAGTATTTGTCATAGATTGTACGGTAATGGGACTGCCGCCGCCGATTGCAACGCCGCCAGCTGTAATTTTCCGGGATAGTCTACGTGTCATAAAAACCTCCCAAGATCAGTGTTCTGATAACTGCATGCTGTATAAAAAGGCGCTTTTTACAGCGCCTTCACAAAACTTTATTGTTTAACGAGTCGCCAGATATCATTTGCAGTGACAACAACCATCAGGCCAAGAAGAAGCAGCAGCACAACTGCGTTCACTACGCCTTCAACCTTACGGTTGACCTTCCGGCGTGAGATGGCCTCAATAATGAGAAAGAGAATGCGTCCGCCGTCGAGCGCCGGAATTGGGAGGGCGTTCATAACAGCCAGATTTACGGCGATTAACCCTGCAAGGTACCAGAATGAAGACATACTTTGCTTTGCAACAGTACTCATGGCAGCAGTGATACCGACCGGGCCTGAGAGATCATTCAGCGTTACATTTCCGGAAAAAACCATCCGCAGGCTGTCAATTACCAGCCGCACCACATTAATGCTTTCATAAAAAGCAAGTTTTATCTTTCCAAAGAAGCCAAGCTTTTCGGTTTGATAATGAAAACCATAATAGTAAACGCTTTCGCCGTTTTCAATATACTCCTGTGGTTCAATGTGGACATCTTCCAGCTCCAGCCGCTCGCCGTCGCGCTGGACGACAACATCAAAGTAATAGTCGTCAGAGCGGGAAAAAGCGGTGGAAATATCGGAGGTGAAAAAGATATGGTAACCGTCTACAGAGATAATACGGTCGCCTTCCTGAATACCATTTTCTCCTCCGCCGGTGAACTTTTCCATCAACGCGTCGATCACCGGCACGGTTGTCTCCTCAACAGGAATATAAAGACAGAAAAAGATACAAAACCCCATCAAAAAATTCATGAAAACGCCTGCGATCAGAATAATGAAACGCTTCCACTTTGCAGCATTATTAAATGCGCGGGGATTGCCGGAGTCTTCATCCTCTCCCTCCATAACGCACTGTCCGCCAAAGGGGAGCGCACGGATGGCATAGACGGTTTCACCGACCTGCTTTTTCAGAAGTGCCGGCCCCATACCGATCGCAAATTCGTTAACGCGTACGCCGCAGGCTTTAGCTGCCAGGAAATGCCCAAGTTCGTGAACAAAAATTAAAACTACAAAAATTAAAATAGCATATACGACTGTGATAGTGATTACCTCATTTCAAGTTACCGGCGGCCGCGCGAGCGGCCTGATCTGCTTCTAAAACATCGCAAATATCTGTAAGCGGCGCATAAGGGACTGTATCAAGCGCACGAGCCACAAGCTCCGGAATACGCCCAAAGGGGATATCGCCACGCAGAAATGCGGCGACGGCAGCTTCATTTGCGCCATTGAGCACAGCACAGGAATTGCCGCCGCGCCGGATCGCGGTATAAGCGAGGGAAAGACAGGGGAAAGCCTCGAAATCGGGCTTATAAAACGTTAATTTTGCCAAAGACGTAAGGTCCAACGGACGGACGGGACAGGGAAGACGTGCGGGGTATGTCAAAGCATATTGGATCGGAAGGCGCATATCCGGATTAGACAGTTGTGCTATGACGCTGCCATCGCAAAACTCTACCAGCGAGTGAACAATACTCTCTCTGTGAATCAGGACTTCAATTTTTTCAAGCGGGACGTCATAGAGATGCATGGCCTCGCAGACCTCAAACCCTTTGTTCATCATGGACGCGGAGTCTACCGTGATTTTTGCTCCCATAGCCCAGTTGGGATGGCGTAATGCTTCTGCTTTTGTGAAATTGTAAGTTTCAGCATATGTCTTCCCAAAAAACGGACCACCGGATGCAGTGAGATGAATTTTTGCAATTTCTCCGTGCTGCCCTGCGGCAAGGCACTGAAAAATTGCGGAGTGCTCCGAATCAACAGGCAACACCGAAACGCCGCGACGCTTTGCGAGCGGCAACACAAGCGCTCCGGCACAAACGAGCGTTTCTTTGTTGGCAAGCGCAATATCACGTCCGGCCTCAATTGCAGCAAGAGTCGGGCGCAACCCGGCGATGCCGACCATCGCCGTAACCGCAATATCGCCGAGGCATGCGGCCTCACAGACTGCCGTATCCCCGACGCCGACACGAATCGGCGTATCGGATAGGCGGAGTTTTAACTCACGTCCCGCATCATGGTCGGCTAACGCGACAAACGATGGAGAATATTGACGTGCCTGTTTTTCCAAGAGCTTTGCGTTTGCATTCGCAGCCAGCGCTGCGACAGGAATCCCGAGACGGGCAGCAACATCGAGCGTTTGCGTACCGATGGAACCCGTAGATCCGAGGACAGCTATTGTTTTCATAAAATCACCGGAATATAGGTCAAAAGAAGTTCAATAAGCGGCGCTGTAAAAAGAACGCTGTCAAACCGGTCGAGCACACCCCCGTGTCCTGGCATGATCGTCCCGTAGTCTTTTATACCAAAGCCGCGCTTTATGTATGACATGGCAAGATCCCCGATTTCGGAAATGACGGACCCAAGCACCGCAAAGACGGTAAGAAGGGGCAAATGAAACGAGACATTCCAGATCGAGCCGGCCACATAATTATATGCAAGCATGACGGCGATACATCCCAAGACGCCGCCGACAGCGCCCTCAATTGTTTTTTTCGGGCTGATATTGGGAGCAAGCTTGTGGCGTCCAAACGCACGGCCAGTAAAATAGGCGAAGGTATCCGTAATCCAGGCAGTAATGAAGGGCAAGATGACGAGCGATATACCATTCTCCATTGCACGGATCCGAACAATGGACCCGAGTGCCATTGGAATAAAAACAACGGCAAAAAACGTGCCGAAAATTTCAAAACAAGTGATGGTTTCATGAGAGGCAAGCGCAATCACAAAAATAACAACCGTTGCCGGTACAATCAGCGCAACAAGCGGCAAGTCAAGATAAAATGTAATGGGAACGGCAAGCACTGATAAAACGATTGCCGCAGCTAAAAGCGCCGGGGAGGTCAATAGACCGGTATTGTGAAGCATTTCATATGCTGCAAGCCCTGCAAGCAGGCCGAGCGCCACAGGGAGTACCCATTCTGGCGTAAAATAAACCGCTAGAAAAAATAAAGGAAGCGCGACCAACGCTGCAATAGTTCGCTTGCGCATAATAACACTCCTCTTACGGCCGCTTTTCAATACCGCCGTACCGGCGGTCGCGACTTTGATAATCAGAAATGGCACGGTAGAGATCTTCCTGAGAAAAGTCCGGCCACAGTACGGATGTAAAATAATATTCGGAATATGCCGATTGCCATAACAGAAAATTGGAGGTACGCAGTTCCCCGGAGGGACGTATGATAAGATCAGGGTCGGGGATACCCGCTGTGTCAAGACAAGAGGCGAAACATGCGGCGTCTATGCTTTCCGGATCCAGTTCACCGCTGCATGCTCTTTCCGCCAATATCTTTGCCGCACGAACGATTTCCGCCCGTCCGCCATAGTTCAGACAGACGTTAACATGAAGACCCGTATTGCCGAGGGAAAGACGGTCGGTTTCCCGAATCAGCTCTTTTATATCGTCGGATAACGGCGTTGTATCGCCAATAATTTTTAATGTAATATTCTTTTTGGTTAGTTCGCTGCATGCCTCAATAAGATATTCTTTAAAAAGAGACATGATGGCGTCCACTTCAGACCGGGGACGCGACCAGTTTTCTGTAGAAAAAGCATAAACGGTAAGATACTTAAGTCCAATATCATTGCAAAGCGTTGCAATGCGCCGGAAATTTTCGCTTCCGGCACGATGTCCGGCAGTGCGGGGAAGCGCGCGGGAAGTCGCCCAACGGCCATTCCCGTCCATAATAATTGCAATATGTTGAGGCAGACGCGAAAAGTCAGGAATTACCGACTTCGCGCGTCCGCCAAATATTCTCAGACCTTTGCCGTTCATGATGCTCAAACTTCGATAAGCTCCTTTTCCTTTGCCGCGCCAAGCGTATCAACGTCTTTGATATAACGATCCGTCAGCGCCTGGATATCTTTTTCAATATCAGCGTAGTCGTCCTCTGTGATTTCAGACTTTTTCTTTTGCGCCTTAAAAATATCCATGGCGTCTCGCCGTACATTGCGGATTGCCACTTTGGATTCCTCACAGAGCTTGTGTACCTGTTTGACAAGCTCGCGGCGGCGTTCTTCCGTCAGAGTAGGGAACAGGAGCCGAATAACGCGTCCGTCATTTTGGGGATTGATGCCAATATCCGATGCCAGAATGGCTTTTTCAATGGCCTTCAAAACACTGGCGTCCCACGGTTGAATGGCGAGCAGACGGGGTTCCGGGGAGGAGATGGATGCAACCTGATTGATAGGAGTCTGCGTTCCGTAATAATCAATGGTAATCCTATCGAGGACGGCCGGGTTTGCGCGCCCTGCACGGAGCGTAGAGAACTCCTGCTGTAATACCTCGAGGGTTTTTTTCATTTTTGCTTCTTGTTCCTTGTATTCGCCGGCCATGATCGTTTCTCCTTTCAAAAACAGTAAATTTAGTTATTATTTGCGAACAATGGTGCCGACATGCTCGCCCATCACTGCCCGATAAATATTTTCAGGACCATCAATCCCAAAGAGCAGCACGGGGAGATCGTTGTCATATGCCATCGTTGCGGCAGTGGAGTCAATTACGCCAAGATGTCCTTCCAAAATGGAATCAAAGGAAACTGTGTCATATTTCACGGCATCCGCAAACTGCCGGGGATCTTTATCGTATACGCCATCTATATTTTTGGCAAGCAGCGCGATATCAGAGTCCGTCTCAATCGCACGCAGGATGGCGGCGGTGTCGGTAGAACAAAAGGGATTGCCTGTTCCGCAGCCGAATACAACAACCCGGCCATGTTCCAGATGATGAATGGCACGCAGGCGGATATATGGTTCGGCAAACTGACGCATTTCAATGGCAGTCTGCACGCGTACTTCCAAGCCATGCTGTTCCAACACATCGGCTAAAGCCAATGCGTTAATAGCAGTACCAAGCATGCCCATATGGTCAGAACGGGTACGATCGATTTTACCAGAGCCGTTTTTGACACCACGCCAGATATTGCCCGCGCCGACTACAATGCTGACCTGGACACCTTCATCCACACAGCGCTTGATAATAGACGAAAGATGATTGAGTATATCGAAGTCAAGACCGGTACCCTGTATACCGGCTAAGGCTTCACCGCTGATTTTGATCAGGACACGCCTGTACTTTGGATTTGTCATCGGCCACACCTCATAAAGACCAAATTTGGAGAATGCAAAGCAGCTCCACGGCCCTTACCTATTTTACCTCAATTATACCCATTTGCATAGAGGGTAAGAGCAATCTTTTGAAAAAATTCTGTTACAAATTGGTGTATATCGCGGCGTCATAGCAGGGTATGATAACTCGGAAACCTCCTTAATTTTGGAAACATATGCTGTCGTTTTGCGCCACGGATGCATATGATATGGTGATTTCAAGACCACGGAGGTAATCATGAGCTTTGACTATTATCTCGGGGCCAACACCCCGAACGGTTTTATCTCCTTCTTTGAGGGGATGACGGACGTAGTATCCCGCCTGTACATAATAAAAGGCGGACCCGGATGTGGAAAATCGACTGCGATGAAGCGGATCGCTGCGGTGTGTGAGGCGGCCGGCATCGCGGTGCAGAGAATTTGGTGTTCCTCGGATGCGGATTCTCTGGACGGCGTCTATATCCCGGAAATAGACACGCTGTACGTAGACGGCACAGCGCCTCATGTCATAGAACCCAAATGTCCGGGCGCACGCGACGGCATCGTCAATTTCGGTGATTTTTGGGATGTGCATACGCTGACGGCAAAACGCAAAGAAATTGAAAGCGTTTCGAAGGAAGTTTCCCGTTGCTACGCACGGATGTACAGTTATTTGTCTGCAGCGGGCGCATTGGCCGGACTATATTATCGAAACGCAAGGCTGGCTGTTGATCCGGAGCGGATTTCCCGCCGCGCACGGCGCATCAGTTCGCAGAACGTCCCCACACGCCGCAACATGCCCAGGGGGCGGCAAATTGACCTCTTTTTGAATGCCCTTTCTCCAGATGGGCCTGTGTTTTTAGGGGATTTTTCGGGGTATACAATATGTGAGCTTCACGATGGTATAGGACTGTATCCGCTGGTTACAGGCGATGTGATGGAACACGCCCTGACCTCTGGTTACACGGTATATGCGGCACACGATCCTTTGTTTCCACACGATGTGCCGATGCATATTGTGATCCCAGAACTACGCTTTGCGCTGTTAACTTCGGGAGGAACATTTGGCTGTCCGCCGACAGGGCGCCGACGTATTCGCCTTGACGTGATGACGGACAGCGGCGAATCAAAGTCCGCCGCTGTCCGTAGGAAAAACGATATGGCATGTTATGAGAGCTTCATTCGCTCAGCATGTGCAGCGCTTGGCGACGCCAAAAGCCTGCATGATGAACTGGAAGCCCTGTATCGTCCTGCGGTTGACTTCCACATGGTCGATACGCTGTTGGACCAGCACTGTGAGAATATTCTGGAGTCGGTCAGGCATAAAAAACGTGATTTCCGATTGTAGTCACATAGGTACGGTTTTCGGCAATCCAGTTGCTTGTGGCTTTGTCGGGATTAAAAAAGTAAAGGCAGCCTTCCACCACTTTTTCTCCTTCCAGAGCCCGTCTTGCCGCTTCATAGGAATCCTCGTCCGGTGTGTTGTAAATGGTGCCGTTTGAGACAGGTTCATACTGCACACAGTACTGATCGTCAAAGATAACGTCGTAGATCGTGTCAGGAAAATCTTCTGATTCCACTCGTTCCAAAATGGTGTTGGCGACGGCGATCTTCCCTTCCATACTTTCACCTCTCGCCTCAGCATAGATAATACGGGCGAGCCAGTAAAGCTCGTCTTCCGTGTAGGAGGATGTGACATTTTCATCACTGGCAATCAGTTCACTGGAGTTGGACGTATCCTGAGAAGACACAGCAGATTCGTTAAAATCCAGGGTTGCTGTCGAAGTAGCACTCTCCCAGTCAACGTTTGCGCCCAGCGCAGAGGCCAGGGCACGTACGTGCGTGTACATGGAAGACCCATAAATCAGGCTGTCGCCATTACATGGAAAGACCGCCCGAACCGAATCCGAAGAGACAATTGCGGAGTATGTACTGGAATCCCACTCGACAGTATAGCCCAGGTTTTCACATAGGTCGCGCAGCGGTACGTAGATACGTCCCTCTGTCACATAGAGGGTGCCCCCGTATGGATTGCCGTCAACTATAAGCGACGCATTTGCAGCGAATACACCTGTGGCCAGAAGGCCGGATAATATGGCGCTTATCATGCCGGTTGCTATTAGTTTCTTGCATTTCATGGAATTGCTCCTTTCGGGTTGATGCTGCCATTATAAATTACAAAGTGGTTACAAATCAATGACAAAATCTTTCCAATATCCAAAAAGTATAGGTTCCACCTTGGAAAAAAGAGCAAAAAAAGTCCATGCCGCATCGAAAAAAACGGCATGGACTTTTTAGTTCAACCGCGCCTCATGGAAAGCAATACATCGGAACGGTTTGTTAAAATCGTATCGACACCCAGATCCAGAAGACGCTTCGCTTCATAGCGGTCATCTGCCCAGTAGGCATTACAAATCATATCGTATGTATGCGCACGATCGATGAGAGACCGGCTGAAATATGGTTTGTGAAACTGCACGCGCCGGCACGCATAACGGACGGCGTAATCGACGATATCCGGTCCGGAAGTGGAGCGGGGGAGCAGGGAACACCGTTCAATATCCGGCGCAGAGCGCAGACAGTAGCCCAGTTGTTCGTCACGGGCAGAAAAATACGCGGAATCCGTCGCATCATAGTGATACAAAAGCCGCCGGAGCTCTGCCGGCACATCAAAATCGGGATGAAACTCTGCAATGTGAATGTTCATAACGACGCGCCCGGCAAAACGCTCAATAACCTGCTCCGGCGTGCAGAACCCGACATACCAGTTTATATAAGAGCCGGCATTGCAACGCATAAGCGTATCCAGGTCATAGTCGCCAACGGCGCCCTTGCGGTCGGAAACACGATTGACATCGTCGTCATGACATACAATCATTTTCAAATCGGAGGTGAGACGGACGTCAAATTCGATTTCATCCGCCCCGAGCGCTATGGCCGCGGCAAATGAAGGCAGCGTGTTTTCCGGCATGACGCCGGAAAGCCCGCGATGCGCGCATATTTTGTATTTCCTGACAGCCATAGCAATCCCCCCTCTTCCTTAATCGTTATAAAGGCTCAATTTGAGTTGCTTTAAACGTTTCATTACGTCATTTGCGCC
>URVL01000062.1 GCA_900551265.1 uncultured Eubacteriales bacterium
ATGCAGTGCATCCGCCGGACTCCGTTCTCTTTTGTAACTTTTCAAACTCGGAAAGCTGTTTTATGGCGTCACAAATCGCAAGTATAACGAGCCCTCCTTACCTTGCAGGTTTATTCTCTGGACCATTTTACGCCCTGTGGTGTGTCGATTAAGGTAATACCCTGCGCCTTCAGTTCATCGCGAATCCGATCGGCCTCCGCATAATTCTTTACTTTCTTTGCATCCGTACGCGCGGCAATTGCATCGAGAATGAACTGATCCTCTTCCGGCACATTTTCCTGAGACGTCTCTTTTTTTGAATGTTCCTCTCGCATACGGCGCGCCGCAGCCATAAGATCCAGGGACAATACGGTGTCAAATTCTGCAATCAGCGCAGCCTTGGTGCGACCGTTATATTCAGACTTTAGCACGTTATAAAGAACCGTAATTCCAAGCGATGTATTGAGGTCATTACCAAGCGCGTCATGAAATTCTGCACGAAAGCGATTCATCCCATCTTCGTCCAGCGTACCATCGTTTTCATCTATAGCTGCAATACGAGCCACCAGTTTTTTATACGCCGCGGCGGCGTTGTCCAGTGCATCCCAGGAAAATACAAGAGAACGCCGGTAATGCGACTGTAGACAAAACAGACGGTATACAAGCGGATCATATCCCTTTTCTTCAAGAAGAGATACCGTCAAAAACTCGCCTTTTGATTTGCTCATCTTTCCACTGTTTGTATTAAGATGTAAGACATGAAACCAGTAATTACACCATTTATGGCCCAGGTAGGCTTCACTCTGTGCAATTTCATTTGTATGATGCGGAAATGCATTATCTATACCGCCGCAGTGAATATCCAAATCTTCGCCAAAATGCTTAATACTGATGCCGGAGCACTCAATATGCCAGCCGGGGTAACCAACGCCCCATGGACTATCCCATTTCAGCTCCTGATCTTCAAACTTTGACTTTGTAAACCACAAAACGAAATCTGTTTTGTTTCGTTTGTTTCCGTCCTCCTCAACACCTTCGCGGGCGCCGACGACCAGGTTCTCAGCCTCGTGTTTATTAAAGACATAATATTCATCCAGCTTGGATGTATCAAAATAAACGTTGCCGCCCGCCAGGTAAGCATAACCCTTTTCCAGCAATGTTTCTACCAGATGGATAAACTCCGGGATGCAGCTGGTCGCAGGCTCTACAATCTCAGGGATTTTAATATGTAGTTTTTGGCAGTCGGCAAAAAATGCTTCCGTATAAAACCTGGCGATTTCCATAACTGATTTATGCTCGCGCCGGGCGCCTTTGAGCATCTTATCTTCACCGGTGTCCGCATCGCTGGAGAGATGACCGACGTCCGTGATGTTCATCACACGCTTGACCTCATAGCCGCAATAGCATAAATATTTTTCCAAAACGTCTTCCATAATGTACGTACGAAGGTTTCCAATATGGGCAAAATGATAAACCGTCGGACCGCAGGTATACATCTTTACGTATCCCGGTGTGTTGGGTATAAATTCTTCTCTCTTATGCGTCAAACTGTTATAAAGCAGCATAGAAGCACCCTTTCTTTGGTTTCTTTCTCTGAAAAAGCAGTTCAAGAGGCAGTTGCCTTAATAATATCCCGGTTTTTATAGAAATAATCAGCGCCACTCCAAAGTGTAATAGCAGCGACAATCCACTGCGCAATCTGCTCAAGCAACAGAGGAGAGGGGATAAACGCCATGGATTCAACATGGAGGAGCATAAAAATAATATAAAAAAACTGTGAGGCGGTTTTCCATTTCCCACTTCTGGCAGCAGCCATCAACTTCCCTTCGCTGATTGCCACAACACGCAGCGAGGTAACGGCCAACTCCCGTGCAACGACGAGCATTGCTGCAACAGGTGACGTACGTCCTGCGCCAACAAATATCATCAGTGCAGAAATTACCAGCAATTTATCCGCAAGTGGATCCATAATCTTTCCAAATGAAGTGATTTTTCCAGTCTTTCTAGCAATTCTGCCGTCAATATAATCCGTCACAGACGCCAAAATAAACACGAACAGCGCAGCCCAGCGTGCTTCAGATGCTTCGGACGTTTCTAAAATCCAAAACAGCGGGATTAACGCAATCCTGATAAGCGTCAATACATTGGGAACGGTCATGCTTCCACCTCGTTTATAAGTCAATCGGCGACAAGCTCGCCTATGGGATCTCCGTCAATTTCATCCGTAATACAAACTGTGACAAAATCTCCCGGCTGTGGCCGTGTCTTTTCAGATGTAAAGAAAATCTTACCATCTATATCAGGACTTTCCGCATAGGAACGTGCATAATAACACCCGGCTGAACGGTCATAACCCTCGACAAGCACCTCAACCCTGCGTCCGACCATAGCGGCATTATACTTGTCAATCACACGGTTTTCAATCTCAACAAGCGTATCCTGACGGCGAATTTTTACATCCTCATCAACCTGATCCGGCATGTCGGCAGCGATCGTTCCTTCCTCACGAGAATATTTAAATACGCCCGCACGCTGGAACTTCATCCGTTGAATAAACGAGCAAAGTTCTGCAAACTCATCGTCCGTCTCACCGGGCAATCCTACGATCACCGTGGTGCGCAGAACAACCTTTGGTATCGTACGACGCAGTTTCTTAATCAGCTGTTCCAGCTCCGTACGTGTATAACGGCGGTTCATTGCCTGCAGTATCCGATCAGAGACATGCTGGATTGGAATATCCAGATACTTTAAAATCTTTGGCTGGTTGGCAATCACGTCAATCAGTTCGTCATCCATTTCATCGGGGTATAGGTAATGCAGGCGAATCCATCGTATCCCTTCAATTTCGCATAGACGGTTTAAAAGCATGGCCAGCGACCGTTTTCCGTAAAGATCGGAGCCATATGCGGTCAGATCCTGCGCGACCACAACAAGTTCCCGCACGCCGTTTTCCGCAAGATTCCGTGCTTCTTCCACAATCGCGTCCATATCGCGGCTGCGGAACCGGCCGCGTATGGATGGGATTACACAATATGAACAGTGATTGTCACAACCTTCGGCAATTTTCAAATATGCCGTGTATTGCGGTGTTGTCTGGATACGCGGTGCCTCGCATAGCGGCGCATCAATATCCCCCATACGGATAATTTTTTCCATGTGACCGGCTTCTGCGTCTGCGATAAGCCGGTCACAGACCTCCACGATATCCTGATAGCTTCCCGTACCCAGCACAGCGTCTACTTCCGGCATCTCACGCAACAGTTCCTCACCATAGCGCTGCGAAAGACAACCCGTCACAACCAGCCCCAAAAGAGCGCCGGTATTTTTCATTTCAGCCAGTTCCAGAATGTTGTCAATCGCCTCCTGCTTGGCATCTTCAATAAAAGCACAGGTATTCACAACGATGATGTCGGCCTCTTCTGGATCGTCGTTATACTCATATCCGGCAGAAAGAAGCGCAGCCAGCATTTGTTCCGTATTCACAAGGTTTTTGGCACAGCCAAGCGAGACCATATGAAGTTTCTTATCCATAATTCCTCACAAACTAATATGTATTCTCCAAAACCTGCTTATATACGCTTTATTCCGGCAGGTCGAAATCGTCCGCCCCAATATCAATCTGCGGCGTTGGACGCATCGGCGTCAATTTCGCCTGTTCAGCAGGTTTCACAGATACCGATTTTTCGCGGATTTTTTGTGCAAGCGCGTCAGCAATTTCCGGATTTTCGCGCAAATATTGAATGGCCTTATCCCGGCCCTGCCCCATACGCTCCCCATTTGCCAGAGCAAACCAAGAGCCTGATTTTTCCACTTCGCCAATCGAAATCCCCAGATCAACCAGTTCACCAAAATAATTGATACCAAGGCCATACATAATATCAAACTCTGCCGTTTTGAAAGGCGGCGCAATTTTATTTTTGACGATTTTGGCGCGGATATGGTTGCCGACATTTTCAGAGCCATTTTTCACGTATTCTGTACGGCGGATATCAATGCGGACGCTGGCATAAAATTTCAATGCACGTCCGCCGGTTGTCGTCTCAGTGGGGCCGTAACCCATCGTGCCAATTTTTTCACGCAACTGATTAATAAAAATCACACAGCAGTTGGTTTTTGAGACAATGCCCGCCAGTTTTCGCAGGGCCTGCGACATGAGGCGCGCCTGCAGACCAACAAAGCTGTCTCCCATCTCACCCTCAATTTCCGCGCGCGGAACGAGTGCGGCGACGGAGTCTATTACAATCACATCAATCGCGCCGGAACGTACGAGCGCCTCGGCAATTTCAAGCGCTTGTTCACCATTATCAGGCTGGGACACAAGGAGCTCATCAATATCAACGCCCAGCGCCTGCGCATAGACTGGGTCCAGCGCATGTTCCGCATCAATAAAAGCCGCATCACCACCGGAACGCTGCGCAGATGCGACAACATGAAGCGCCAACGTTGTCTTACCGGACGATTCCGGTCCATAAATTTCAATGATACGCCCGCGGGGAACGCCACCAATACCAAGCGCCATGTCAAGGGAAAGCGAACCCGTTGAAATTGCCTCAACATTCATATTGGCATTATCGCCAAGCCGCATGATAGCGCCCTTACCGAATGTCTTTTCAAGATGTGCCAGGGTGTTATCAAGCGCTTTTTGCCGGTCTTCTCCCTTGGCATATGCAATTTCCTTTGCTGATTTCTTTGTAGCCATATTTCACCTCATCGGTACCCGCGCACTAACGGCACGCTCCATTTTATTGTAATCTAAATATCTTGTAATAGCCTCATATCCAGCTTTTTTCAGAAGCTCCGAGACTTCAAACCCCTGATAGGCCCCACACTCAAAAATAATACATCCCCCGGGTCGTATCACACGGTAAAATCCCGTTGAAATTGCGCGATAAAAATTCAAGCCATCGTAACCGCCATAGAGAGCGTCATGCGGCTCAAAGCCCGACACGTCCACAGGCAACGTCAACATCTCATCCGAGCTAATATAAGGCGGATTACATGCGATCAGATCAAAATGTCCGATCCCGTCAGGCGCCGGTTCAAGCGCGTCAAGTGTGATGATTTGCGTACGCGCAGCGAGGCCCTGGTTTTCAATGTTTTTCCGGCATACGCGCAACGCACCGGCCGATATGTCCGCAAATACGCCTGTAGCTCCCGGTATATGGGCCAAGAGCGCGATCCCGATAGCGCCGGAGCCACAGCACAGGTCAAGAATCCGTGGAGACCGTGCGTCACGAAGTAAGGTAAGGGCCTTTTCCACTACAATCTCCGTATCCTGACGGGGAATCAAAACATCCGGATTAACCTCCAGTGTGATCCCATAAAAATCCCATTCTCCGATGATATAGGCAAGCGGTTCACCGCGCAGACGGCGCTCCAAAAGATCATCAAGGCATTCCCGAATATCATTCGGCGCTTCGAGAGCGCCAAGTTTTACAACATCGTCACGGCGGATCTGTGTCCCGCAGGAAGCAGACGCATATGCTACCAGCTCTCGCGCCTCCAAGCCGGGCATTGATAAGTCCATTGGCTTTAACGCTTCCATCGTATATTTCAGCGCTTCCGCATAAGTCACCAGGTATCGTCCCCCTTATGCTCAGGAAGTACCCGTTCAAGCGCCGCCACGGCAACCTCCACCATAGAATCATCCGGTTCATTTGTTGTCAGGTGCTGCATCCAAAGGCCAGGCGCGCGCAAAATACGCGTCAACGTATTGTCGTGGCGTCCTACCGCACGGTTAATTTCATAGCTGATCGCGATGACAACCGGCAACAGTATGATACGCAGCAGCATCCGGATCAAAGGATTCGACCAGGTGACCAGGCTAAATACCAAAATCGAAATAATCATTACAACAAACAGGAAACTTGTCCCGCAACGAGGGTGCTCCTTTGGAAACTTCTGCACGTTTTCAACGGTCAGCGGCAGTCCGTGCTCATAACAGTGAATACTCTTGTGCTCTGCTCCGTGATAAGAAAATGTGCGCCGGATATCCTTCATACGTGAAACAGAGAATAAAAACAGGAAAAAAATCAGAAGCCGCAGCGCGCCCTCTAAGAGGTTGCGCCAAATGCCGGACCCAATGACGTGATCCAGTGTGCCGGCCAGCAGGGTGGGAAGCAGAATAAACAGCGCTACCGGCAGGGCGCAACCCACGACCAGCGCAATTCCAATTGCAATCTTATCCGCCTTTTCCTTACCAATTTTCTTTTCCAGCCAGCCCGGTTCTTCCTCAATTCCCTCAAAAGCCACTTCACTCGAATAGGTGAGGGCAGACATGCCTACAGAGAGAGAATCCCACAGGCCGACCACCCCGCGAATCAAAGGCCAGGTCAAAATACCTTTTCGCACTTTACAGGGTTTTTCTGAAATATCCATGCTGCCGTCCGGCTTGCGCACGACAGTCGCCACACGGCTGGGGCCGCGCATTAAAATACCTTCTATCAGCGCCTGACCGCCGATCATGGTTCGAAACGGTTTGTTTGCATCCATTTTCTTTTGCGTCCTCTCTAATGATACTTTTGTAAATAATGGATCTACTATCGTAGGTTCATAATTTAGTTTATTATATCATACCGAACATATTTTCGCAAGTAAATATTCTTTGAGCGGCATGGGTTTATTCGTTTGGTATTTTTCTAATAAATATTAATTTTCAAATATTTTTACAAAATATTGTGAATTATATATTACTATGGTATAATATTGAATAGTTAATGCTTAGGTGAAACCCCATGTTTTTTCATTTGAAAAGGAATAAATTTACCTATTTTTGATTGAGGTGAACGACTTGAATAAAAAAATCATTATCACCGTCTGCGCCGTCCTCGTCCTGGCGCTTTTGGTCACCGGCAGTGTCCTGCTCTTTTTCCCGGAAAAGATCCCGACTGAAATCGCAGTACGGGAACATAATGTGATGCCTATTTCCGCACTATGGCCGAGTTATGATTTTGAAGAAACGATCGATAAGGCTTATAAAATCGTCGTCGGTACGGTTACTGCAAAAAGTGAAACAAAGGTGCATGAAGGATATGACGATTCTAATCGGGTCCTTATACGGGAATACTATAAAGACGTGACAATCGAAGTAGAAAGCGTTTTAAAGGGTGATGCAGATCTGGAAACCGTCAACTATATTGAGCCCGGCGGTGAGACCATCACAATCCGCGAAGATGGGACGGCATCTATAAACAATTGGGAATACTCCGGTGTTAAGACTTTGACCGTCGGGGATCGCGTACTCCTTTATTTGACGGAGAAAGGGAATTTTGTAAATCCAGAAACGCTATTCTTAGTTGAACCAGATGATACCATCAGTATTTCTTCCACTCTTTTACCAAATACCATGCGGAAATCCCAGAGTTATTACATGGAAACCTATGATCGTAGACGCAATTGAAGATTATCTTGCCTCCTGAAGCCGGCCTGTCTCTCCAATGCCCCCGTTTTTGCGGGGGCATTTTTTATTGGAATGTAGTACGGGTCAGCTTGGTGCGCGAATATTTGATGATAAATTCCGCGTTTCATATGGGGAATCTGTCATCCCTGTCCATTGACATTATCCAGCTGAAATAGTATCATAAATGTTGGAGAATCATTACAGAAACAGGAGGGTTATTATGCCGAGAGTCATCGTGGATTGGGAAACCATCAATCATTTTGTAATCGACGCATTTGTGGGAGTCGGCGTGCCGCGGGAGGACGCCGTGATCTGTGCAGACGTTTTGCTCGAGTCCGACCGCCGCGGTATTGAATCGCATGGCGTCAATCGCTTTAAGCCCATTTATATAGACCGCATCATTGCAGGCATTCAACAGCCTGTAACGAAGTTCGAGATCATCCGTGAAACGCCCACGACTGCCGTTGTCGACGGGCACGACGGTATGGGACAGGTGATTGGCTACAAATCTATGACTATGGCGATTGAAAAAGCAAAGAAATATGGAATGGGTATGGTCGCCGCACGTAATTCCTGCCATTACGGTATTGCCGGTTACTATGCTACCATGGCAACAAAAGCCGGTATGATCGGTATCACCGGCACAAACGCACGTCCCTCCATCGCGCCCACTTTCGGTGTCGAACCGATGATGGGTACCAACCCGCTTACGTTCGGTATGCCGACGGATGAGGAATTTCCGTTCGTACTTGACTGTGCCACTTCCATTACCCAGCGCGGTAAGATTGAATATTTTGAACGGCTTGGGCTCCCCACGCCGGAGGGTATGGTTGTCGGTAACGACGGTCTGCCGAAAACGGATTCTGCGCAGATCCTGAAGGATTTTAATACCGGCGAAGCTGCGCTTGCGCCGCTTGGCGGCATTGGCGAGGAATTGGCTGGTTATAAGGGATACGGTTATGCGGCAGTCGTAGAAATTCTTTCTGCTGCGCTGCAACAGGGCAATTATATGAAGATGCTTCTTGGGCTTGAAAATGGCAAGAAAGTGCCGTTCCACTTGGGGCATTTCTTTATCGCCATTGACACGGAAGCGTTTATGGGGGCAGATTCGTTCCGCAAGACCACGGGCGATATTCTCCGTGAGCTGCGCGCTTCCAAAAAAGCGCCCGGTCATGACCGTATTTACACAGCAGGCGAGAAAGAGTGGCTGGTCTGGCAGGAACGCAAAAATTCCGGCGTGCCGGTTACGGAACCCGTACAGAAAGAGATCTGTGAAGTCCGCGATAATTTGGGCCTGACGCAGTACCGGTTCCCGTGGGAAGCCTAAAGGAGGATGAGAGATGGATATTAGACAAGAGTCCTTAAAAAAGCACGCCGAGTGGGGCGGTAAAATTGAAATCGTCACGCGTTGTCCAATTCATAACCGTGAGGACCTCTCATTGGCTTATACGCCTGGTGTGGCAGAACCATGCCTGGAGATTCAGAGACATCCGGAAAAGTCCTATGAACTGACGCGCCGTCACAACCTGGTTGCCGTCATCACGGACGGTACGGCAATTTTGGGGCTCGGTGATATTGGCCCGGAAGCCGGTATGCCTGTCATGGAAGGAAAGTGCGCTCTCTTTAAGGCGTTTGCAGACGTGGATGCCTTTCCGATTTGTGTGAAGTCCAAGGACATCGATGAGATTGTGCGAACCATTCAGTTGATTTCTGGCAGCTTTGGCGGTATCAATCTGGAAGACATTTCAGCACCCCGCTGTTTTGAAATCGAACGCCGTCTCAAAGAAGTCTGCGACATTCCAGTTTTCCATGATGATCAGCACGGTACGGCCATTGTTGTAGCGGCGGCACTGATTAATGCCTTAAAAGTTGTTGGAAAGCAAATTGGTGATATCAAGGTTGTCATTAACGGCGCAGGATCCGCCGGTATCGCAATCGGAAAGCACCTTCTAAATATGGGTGTGCGTCATCTTACCATGGTTGACCGCTTTGGTATCATTGCCTCCGATATGGACGGCTTAAACGACGCGCACCGTGAGATCGCACAGGTCACTAATCTGGAGGGCCGGCATGGGACACTGGCCGATGCCATGGCAGGTGCGGACGTCTTTATCGGCGTTTCCGCTCCCAATATCGTCAGTCGGGAAATGGTGGCCTCCATGGCGCCGGACGCTATTGTCTTTCCCATGGCGAACCCCACTCCGGAAATTATGCCGGACGAGGCGCTCTCCGCTGGCGCGAGAATTGTTGGGACAGGCCGTTCGGATTTCCCGAATCAGATTAATAATGTTCTGGCGTTTCCCGGGATTTTCCGTGGCGCGCTTGACTGCCGCGCTTCCTGTATCAACGAAGAAATGAAGGTGGCAACGTCATTTGCGCTGGCGGCACTGATTCCGGATGAAGAGCTGAATGAGCGCAATATTATCGCCCCTGCGCTTGATAAGCGTGTTGCAAAAACCGTTGCAGAGGCCGTTGCAAAAGCGGCACGCGCAACAGGCGTCGCCCGTATTTAAAATATTGTAACCGGCTGCGCCCTATAAACTGGGTCCGCGTCCGTGGAATTATCCTTAAAAGTCAGGAGTCTTGACCATGTACAAAATCGTAAAAAAAAGGGATCTTAATCCGACTGTTTCCCTGATTGAAGTGGAGGCGCCCATGGCGGCGCGCCGCGCAAAGGCCGGGCAATTTGTTATTATTATCCCGGATGAAAAGGGAGAACGTATTCCGCTTACGGTCGCAGATTACGACCGGGAGCGCGGGACCGTTACGGTGATCTTTCAGGTTGTGGGTACCAGTACTCTAAAACTCCAGCATTTGAAGGAGGGCGACAGCGTCTACGCGTTTGTTGGACCGCTTGGCCGTCCGACAAATACGGAGGGCCTGAAAAATGTCGCTGTAATCGGCGGCGGTGTCGGTAACGCCATCGCATATCCTGTTGCGAAGGCACTGCATGAGGCTGGTACCCGCGTCACTACAATCGCCGGTTTCCGTTCCAGCGACTTGGTTATTTTGGAGGACGAGTTTGACGCGGTCAGCGATCATTTCATTCGCATGTCGGATGACGGTACGTGGGGAGAAAAGGGCCTTGTGACCGATGCATTACGTGCGTTAATCGAAGGTGGCGAAAAATTTGACGAAGTCATCGCCATCGGACCGATTGTTATGATGAAATTCGTCAGCCTTCTCACAAAGGAATATGGGATTAAAACGGTTGTCAGCATGAATCCCATTATGATTGACGGTACCGGCATGTGCGGCGGATGCCGTCTGACAGTTGGCGGCGAATCCAAATTTGCCTGCGTAGACGGGCCGGAGTTTGATGGTCATCAGGTTGACTTTGACGAAGCAATTGCCAGAAGCGGTATGTATCGTGACCAGGAGCGGCACAGTTATGAAGCAACCTGTAATCTTTTCAAGGGGGTAGACTGATATGCCGAATATGAGTTTGAAGAAAAACGAAATGCCGTCTCAGGCGCCGGATGTTCGTAATAAAAACTTTGAAGAAGTGGCGCTCGGCTATACCCCTGAACTTGCAGCTGACGAGGCGGCTCGTTGTTTGAATTGTAAGAATGCACCCTGTGTATCGGGTTGTCCCGTACATGTAAACATTCCCGGTTTTATAGCGAAAATTCGTGAAGGGAATCTTGAAGGCGCATACGCTGTTCTTTCAGACGCCAATGCACTACCCGCTGTCTGCGGCCGCGTTTGTCCGCAGGAGTCGCAATGTGAAGCCAAGTGTATTCGCGGCATCAAGGGTGAGCCGGTGGGAATCGGCCGTCTGGAGCGTTATACAGCTGACTGTCATTTGAAAAACCCGGGTAAGCCTGCTGAAAAGCCGGTGTCCAACGGCCATCGCGTTGCTGTGATCGGCGCCGGTCCCGCCGGTCTGACCTGCGCCGGCGAGCTTGCAAAAATGGGATACGAAGTCACGATATTTGAAGCGCTTCATGTTGCCGGCGGCGTTTTGGTGTATGGCATCCCTCAGTTCCGTCTGCCGAAAGAAATTGTTGCAGCTGAAATTGAAAATTTGAAGGCTCTTGGCGTTCGTGTGGAGACAAATGTTGTGGTTGGGCGCTCAGAGACGGTTGATGAACTTTTTGAGGATGGTTACGAGGCCGTTTTTCTTGGCACAGGCGCTGGGCTTCCCATGTTCATGGGAATTCCGGGCGAAAGTTTGAATGGCGTCTGCTCTGCGAACGAATTTTTGACCCGTGTCAACTTGATGAAAGCCTATCGTGACGATACCGACACGCCAATTTACCGTGCGCGTCGCGTGGTCGTTGTTGGCGGCGGAAATGTTGCCATGGATGCCGCGCGCTGCGCCAAACGTTTAGGCGCTGAAGAAGTTTCCATCGTCTACCGCCGCAGCGAGGCAGAAATGCCTGCGCGCCGTGAGGAAATTGAACATGCCAAGGAAGAGGGGATTGTTATGCGCGTTTTGCAAAATCCCGTTGAAATCCTGGGCACAGAGGGAAAAGACCGTCGTGTATGCGCGGTGCGCTGTATTCGTATGGAGCTCGGAGAACCGGATGCCTCCGGACGCCGGAGACCCGTTGCAATTCCTGGCTCTGAATATGAGCTTGCGTGTGATTTCGTCATTATGGCGCTGGGTACCCGTCCAAATCCGTTAATCAGTTCGACGACAGAACATCTTGAAACCAAACGCGGCGGCGTTTTGGTCGCTGATGAACAGGGCAAAACAACCCGTGAGGGTGTGTTCGCCGGAGGTGATGCTGTGACGGGCGCCGCAACTGTCATACTTGCTATGGGAGCGGGAAAAACCTCCGCCCGTGCGATCGACGAATACATTCGTAATAAGAAGTAGTATTGGAGCACGTAT
>URVL01000063.1 GCA_900551265.1 uncultured Eubacteriales bacterium
GCAGTTGTCACTCATTTTCCTTGTAGCAATTCCTGTTCTGGGGATCAGCCTGGCTGTTATTACCAAAAAGGCGATGCCGCGCTTTTCGGCGATGTTTAAAAAGTATGACGCACTGAATGCTTCCATTCAGGAAACGCTGATTGCAATCCGCGTTGTAAAGGCATTTGTGCGCGGCGAACATGAGATTGAAAAGTTTGAAGTCAGCGCGACAGATGTACAGAACGCTCAAAAACGCGCGGAGAAATTGATTATTTTAAACGGCCCGATCATGCAGTTTGCTATGTACGGATGTATGATAGCCGTTTCCTGGTTTGGTGGAATCCACATTCTGGAGGGAACGATGACGACGGGCCTTTTGATGAGCTTTATCAGCTATATTACGCAGATTCTTTCCTCACTTATGATGGTTTCCTTTATGTTTGTGATGATTGTGATGGCGCGTACATCTATCCAGCGTATTGGTGAAGTGTTAAACGAGCTGCCGGATATTAACGACGACCATGCCGATGCATCTTTGCAGGTAAAAGACGGCTCAATTGCATTCGAAGACGTCAATTTTAGCTATGCAAGGAATGAAAATAATTTGACACTTGAAGATGTCAGCTTTCAAATCAATCCTGGAGAAACAATTGGCGTAATTGGCGGTACGGGTTCTGCAAAATCGACGCTGGTACAGCTGATACCGCGGCTATACGATGTATATTCCGGCTCTGTGAAGGTGGGTGGACGCGACGTGAGAGACTATAAGATTGAAAATCTCCGTGACGCGGTAGCTATGGTCCTGCAGGTAAACAATCTGTTCGCCGGGACCATAAGGGAAAACATCTGCTGGGGGAAAGAGGACGCTACTGACGAAGAAGTGGAGGCGGCGTGCCGGGCTGCTCAGGCGCATGACTTTGTCATGAGTTTTCCGGACGGATATGATACAGAGCTCGAGCAGGGAGGCGTCAATGTCTCCGGTGGACAAAAGCAACGGCTTTGTATCGCGCGCGCTCTGATCAAGAAACCAAAAATTATCATTATGGACGACTCGACCAGCGCGGTCGATGTGGCGACGGATGCGAAGATTCGTCAGGCACTGCGTAAGAATTTGCAGGGTACGACAACCATTATCATTGCGCAGCGTATTACGTCAATTTCGGATGCGGATAAGATTATTGTGATGAACGACGGCCGCATCGATGCCATTGGCACGCATGAGGAACTCATGAAATCCAATGAAATTTACCGCGAGGTTTATGAATCCCAGCAAAAGGGGGTGGCATAAATGGCGGATAAAGACAAGGCCCGGTCAGTTGCGTCGCCTGAAAAGCCACAGAGTTCCGTGAAAGAGAAGTATAAAATGAAGCCGGGAGGCCGTGGCCCCGGAGGACCGGGAGGCCGTGGCCGCGCAATGGAAAAGCCGAAAGACGCCATTGGGACGACGAAGCGCATCTTAACGTATTTGAAGGAATTTAAGCTGCAGCTGGTCGTTGTGGCGGTCACACTTATCGTTACGGCGGTTACAAGCGTTGTGGCAACGTATTTTTTGAAGCCGATATTTAACGACTTGGCGGAGATGTCGGGACAGCCGAATCCGGACTTGTCGCATTTTATCGGGACGCTCCTGTTGCTTGGCGTAATCTACCTTGTGAGCATAGCGAGTTCCTATCTGTATTCTCGTCTGATGCTGAACATTTCAACCGGTGTGTTGCGTCGGGTAAGGATGGATATGTTCCGTCATATGCAGTCGCTTGAAATGCGTTTTTTCGATTCTCACACGCATGGTGAGTTAATGAGCCATTTTACGAACGATACGGATACCCTGCGGGAAATGATTTCAAACAGCCTGCCGCAGGGAATTCAGTCGCTGATTACAATAGTAGGCGTGTTTGCCATGATGCTCTATTTGAGCTGGCAGCTGACAATTCTGGTGCTTGTCATGCTGGCTGTTATCTTTTTGATTGTCAAAAAGGTGGGAGGCCGCAGCGCAAACTATTTTATCAAACAGCAGCGGGCGTTGAGCCAGGTAAACGGCTTTATTGAAGAACATATTGAGGGACAACGCGTTATTAAGGTGTTCTGTCACGAACTGCAGACCAAGCAGGAATTTGCTGAACTGAACGAGCAGTGGCGTGATGCGGCCGCAAATGCGCAGACCTATGGCGGCGTGATGGGACCCATCATGGGGAACCTTTCGCATGTCCACTATGCTGCGACCGCGGCGGTTGGCGCGGCATTGGCAATTGGCGGTGTTTTGGATCTTGGTACAATCGCATCGTTTTTACAGTATACGAGAAACTTTTCCAATCCGGTTACGCAGATTTCCCAGCAATTTAATAATATTTTATCGCCTCTTGCCGGAGCAGAACGTATTTTCGCTTTGATTGATGTGGCTCCGGAGTCTGACAACGGAGACGTTGTGCTCGTCAACATGGAGAACACAAGTGAGGGAACCATGCGCGAGACGGGTCGTCATACTGGCCATTGGGCCTGGAAGGTACCGCGAGACGGCGGCGGGTATGACTATGTGGAAGTTCGCGGCGACGTGCGGTTCTATGATGTGACGTTTGGCTATGTGCCGGATAAAATTGTACTGCGAAACGTCAGCCTGTACGCAAAGCCGGGACAAAAAATTGCATTTGTCGGATCTACCGGAGCGGGTAAGACAACCATTACAAATTTGTTGAACCGTTTTTATGAAATCAACGAGGGTTTGATTACCTACGACGGCATTGATATCAAACGTATCCGCAAAGATGATCTGCGGCGCTCCATGTCGATGGTCTTACAGGATACGCACTTGTTTACCGGCACTGTGCGCGACAATATTCGCTATGGCCGTTTGGATGCGTCGGATGAAGATATTGTGGCGGCGGCTAAGCTTGCCAATGCGGACTTTTTCATTTCGCATCTGCCTCGCGGCTATGATACGGTTTTAACTGGAGACGGTTCTAATCTTTCGCAGGGCCAACGCCAGCTGATCGCAATTGCACGCGCGGCAGTGGCTGATCCGCCCGTATTGATTCTGGACGAGGCCACCTCTTCTATCGATACCCGTACGGAAAAGTTGATTGAGCGCGGCATGGATACCTTGATGGAAAATCGAACTGTATTTGTAATCGCGCACAGGCTTTCGACGGTGCGAAATTCTTCTGCAATTATGGTGCTGGAGCACGGCGAAATCATTGAACGCGGTGATCACGACGATTTGCTCGCCCAGCATGGGAGATACTACGCATTGTATACGGGAATGTTTGAGCTTGACTAGGTTTCCCATGTTATGACATAATGCTTTTATCCCGATAAAAGAGCATGGCGGTGCCGTATGCGGGTAAAAAGCGCAGAGAGGCTAAAAAGACAGATGGACTTTCACAGGCGGCGGCAAATGCCGCCTGTGAGGGAACCTGTTCAGAAGATGAAAAAAAGCCTTGACAACAAACGTTATATTCGTTATAATGAATGTCGTTGAGTCGCTGTGGCCGAGTAGTTCAGTTGGTTAGAACGCTAGCCTGTCACGCTAGAGGTCGAGGGTTCGAGCCCCTTCTCGGTCGCCAGTATGCCTCTGTAGCTCAGTTGGTAGAGCAGGGGACTGAAAATCCCCGTGTCGGTGGTTCAATTCCGCCCGGAGGCACCAATTTGCGGGTTTAGCTCATTTGGTAGAGCGCCACCTTGCCAAGGTGGAGGTAGCGAGTTCGAATCTCGTAACCCGCTCCATTTTTTTGTCCGGAAAGCAGTTTGTTTCCGGGCGTTTTTTATTTTCATGATTTCGGTCTGCCAGGGAAAGGGGAGAGACCACAAATAGATGTGCGCACGCGTCTTGGAACGGCTCCTGGATTGATCGTATAAATCTGTAATTCAAGATCACGGTATGCCGCAACAGGATCAATATACCGCGCTTCATACACAATTTCATCCCCCCAAAAAGCTTCCACCGTGCAAAACATCGTAGAATGCCAACCATATGATGCCCCGTCAGATGATATTTTTTGTCGGTTTCCGCAGATGGTAATATAAAGAGACATCTGTAATTCCACAAGTGCGCGCTCAAAGCGCCAGGCATTTTCACGCGTGACACCAAACAATTTTTTTAGCTCATGAATTGGGATGGCACCAGCGTGAGCAATTGCTTCACACAGACGCTTGGCATAGGCATCCAACATTCCTTCGGCATATGCTGCATGTACACTGCTGTAAGGGCGTCTGATTGCCATAAATTGCGCATAATGGTCTCGCTTAATATATCCACCCTTTTTGAAAAAAAGCTTCGCATAGGCAATATCGTTACGTTCCTCAAGCACTCTGATTCGCCATTCCCACGGATCTGTATCCGGATTTCCAGTATGCCATACGATATTGTCTGCGAACTGGTCACAGAGCGTAAATACATTTTCAGAATTGATTCCCGCAATCGTAAAACCGCAGGCGTCTAAATTCTCTACGAAATTCTGAAAAGATGTGATTTTCTTTAGCGCATTTATAGTCTGATACCTTTGTGACATCATGTACCCCTCCCAACACAAACCGCCATATGCTTTATTATAAAAAAACTTGCAACTTAAATATAAAAGAATTGGCAATAGATAACGGGAAAGCGAGCCGAATGTTATTTTAGAAACAATACGTCTTCTACTAACTCTTGTAGAGTGTGTAGAAAAACATCACAAAATCTTGTTTTTTCATCAGACAAAAGTGTATAGTTATGTAAACTTATTTATTTTTCATTTTTTGGTGGTTTTATATTGCTTAAAGGATTGGAATTTACGGCATCTTTTATAGCAACATTTTCAATGTGTGTATAAATCATAGTAGTATTCACTTGCTCGTGACCGAGAAATTCTTGCAGCGTGCGAATATCAACGCCGTTTTGATACATAAGCGTCGCGGCAGTATGCCGCAATTTATGGGCGGAACAGTCTTTATAAGAAAGACCGGCACGATCAAGGTATTTATTAACCAGCATCTTAATCGTCTGCACACTGATACGGTTTCGATTACGGCTTGTAAAAAGCGCATTTTGATCGCGCATCTTATTCGGCTGAATTCTGTGAGGTAAGTAAGCCTGAATTGCGCTGACAACTGCATCATTCATATAGATCATACGCTGCTTGTTTCCTTTTCCGGTTACACGCATAACGTGGTCCATAATGTCATCAAGATTGAGACCCGCTAACTCTGAGACACGGAGTCCGCAATTTAAAAAAATCATTAGGATACAAAAGTCGCGTTCTCGATAGGGTCCATCAACAGAAGCGAGAAGTTGCATGCATTCATCTAGGGTTAAATACTTAGGAAGCTGTTTTTTTGCCTTGGGAATTTCAAGCTCTGCAGCAGGATTATCATCGATCAAGTGTTCGCGACTATAAAGATACTTAAAAAAGGCGCGAAGCGCAGCAATTTTTCGTGCTCTTGTTGTTGCCTCATCTCCATATTCTGTTGTAGGGCTCTTATGATACTTTGGACGGTTTTCTCGCAAGTAAATCAAAAAATCATACAAATCTGAAAGTGTAACAGTCCGTATCAGGTCAATGTCAATATCGGATATCCCTATTTTTTCGAATGGCGTATCTAAGTCAATCAGATTTCGTTTCACCTTTAAAAAGCGAAAAAACGTTCGCAAATCCAAATAATATTCCTGGATTGTGGCCGGAGAAAGTCCTCGAACCGCGTTTAAATAAGTTAAAAAAGAGGTCAAAATTTGTGGGGTATCCTGATCAAATGACATAAAATATAACTCCTTCTAAAAGTAATCAAATGAAGGCAAGAGCTTCATTAAAAAGCAACTTTTGTCCTCATTATAACGTATTTTTACAATTATAACAACTCACTATGTTAATATCCAAAAACAAATCCTTCTCCCAACTATACAAAATCTTTATTTTGTATAGTTGGAGTTTTCGCTTAAAACAGGCCTTTGTGGTTTCTCTTCAAGAATTGGAATTGCAGTTCCCATGTCAAAGGCTACCCTATCACTTAAAAACATATAATCCATCCGATATTTTTTAAGAAAAAGCTTGATATCTTTCCAGTCCGGATGAACATCGAGCCGTCCCGTAAAAGCCAGCATCTCTGGTGACAATTTAAAAGAAGCGCCTCCTATAAAACCAGTATCATATCCTGGTAATTCAATAAACCCCGGACGGATTACCAATACATCTATTCCATTTTCTTTTAAGGCACCTGCAATACCAACATCCGCTGTAATAACGGCTCTCTCGTTCACAATACATACCGAACACCGCGTAAAACCCTGTTTGACAAAAACCGGATAATAGCATAGCGAAATCAGCTTTTCCCTAAGCTTTCGGTCGATGCATTTGGGATTAAACACCGCCAGGTTTCCCAGCAAGAGAATGTTATAAGCTGCACATCTTGGGTAAACTGATACCAGCCGCGTAGAACCTCGAAAAACTGTCACAAAATTATTATATTCGACAAGTTTATTTACTTTGCACAGCAATTTGTCGAGATCCTGCATGTAAAGTTTCTCACCTTTACAAGTTTCGACAGAGGCTGTCAAAAAAACACTTCTGTGAAGGTGAACAACTTGCATATCTGCGTGAGACGCGACCGGTTCATCCAAATCCGGTGATGCTTTGACGCCGATTCCCTCAATCCCGACACGATCCAAACGCAGCGCATCAAGATATTTCTCCCCTGCCAAAACTACTCGTACCCTATTTTCCGGCAAATTTGGTCGTTCAATAAATTGGTACATAATCCTCCTGATAAAGCTATATAAAAAAGCAAATCCCCGATACGAATATCATACCATATCGGAGATCTGCTTTTCAACTCAATCGCGATTTAGTGCTGCTATGGGGTCAAGATGCGCAGCCTTGACGGCGGGTATTGTTCCAAACAGGATGCCGCAAAAGCAAGAGACTACCAATGCAAGAACAACAGCCTCAACTCCCGCAACACATGGCACGCCAATCAATGTGCCAACGATCGAAGCTCCGGCAACGCCCAACATACAGCCCGTCAAACCACCAAACGCGCAAATTATAATGGCGTCCAGCAAGACATTCTGTACGATGTCCCTTGGTATTGCTCCTACAGCTAAGTAGATTCCAATTTCGCGCCGTCTTTCTTCTATTCCTGCAAGCATCCCATTCATTACGCCAACGCCTGCAACAACGAGAGATATACTCCCGATTGCTGTCACGAGCAATTTAATCAATTGAACAATTTCTTTAACTTTTTCCAAATAACTCGTGATATTCTCTGCAATGAACACGCCGTTTGTCGGGTAAATTCGGGATAAATAACGTTCTGCGGCCTGCGCCGTTATGGCAGAGTCCACCGTTTCCTCACAACGTATGGCAATCTGATCTACGCCGCTTTCATCCGTGACTTCGTTCATAGATGTGTATGGGACATAGATAAACGCGCCGATATTACCTCCTACAATTGTGTTCAACGTTTCTGTCTGTGAGGCAATTATTCCGACAATTTCGTAATTTTCCCAGCTATCTTCCATATAAAGCCGAATCGTCTTTCCGACAATATTGGTCCTGCGATAAGTTGCAAATGCATACGCTTCATCGATAACGGCAACACGGGCATGGGACGAAACGTCTGATGCTGAAATTTCTCTGCCGTGCAGCAGTTTTAAATTCATTGTCTCAATCATTTTCGTGCCGATACCCCATATGACTGCATCGTTGCTTGCCTTTAACAGACGGCTCGATCCATATTTCAACTTAAAGGGCATAGCTGAAACAATTCCATCTACATTCCTCTCTAATAACTCTGCAAAATCTGCCTCCAGTGTCTTGTCTTCCGTATCTTCCAAGCGGATGCTGAGTCCATCAATTCCAAGTTTAGCCAGTTCCTCCTCCGCCACAATATACGCTCCATTTCCAACTGCTGAAATCAAAACCAGCGATGCTACGCCAATTGCTACCGCAACAGAAGATAACATGGTCTTTTTCATATTGCGAAAAGTGTTTTTGAACGAAATGTGTAATATATCGCGTATTTTCAAGATAACGCCGCCTTTACCAGCTCTCCGTCAGTCAAATCTTGATCAGCATCAATAATGACGAATTCTCCTTCCGAAAGTCCCGCCGTCACTTCAACGGCTGATTCAAGCTCTGCTCCGGTCTCTATGAGTCGTTTTTCCACGCATCCATCGCTGTAAATATAAACATATTCCTGGTTATCACTATCTTGTTCAACAGCCTCATAAGGTACCGTGACCGCATCATTATGGCGTTGTGTATAGATCTCGACGCGGGCATTATACCCCACTCGCAGGGAATCATCTGGGTTGTCTATTCCAATCAAAACCTCGACAACCGTATCGCCTGTTCCATTCAATGTCTGGGCCGTCGTAGCATAAGGCATAATCAGTTCCACCATACCCGTATAATTCTTATCTCTGAAGGCCTCTCCCGTAATTTCGCAGTTCATGCCTGCCTGGATATCCTGAATATAAATTTCCGGTACAGACGCTCGGACTTTCAGGTTATCCGGGTTTGATACCGAGGCACATAGCGTACCGGCGGTCTGAGAGGTTCCAGATTGAACTGGAAGATCTGAAATCACGCCGTCAATCGGGCTTCTAATGAATATTTCACCATTTTCTGCATAGCAGTAGACTGCTTCGGAGGTGTTTTTTGCCGTATTATACAGTTCCTGAAAGACGGATACGGCATCACTGCCAATTCCGGGTATTGAGCTAAGCGCATTTTCCTCCGCATATGCGGTCATAATTAAATCTCCAGCCTTTACGTAGTCACCAATTTGGGCATATACGCCTGTGATGCGGGCCGGTTCAGCAAGATAAAGTTCCCTCATGTTATCATCGCAGATTGTTCCCTTAAAATAAACGCTCAACACAATGTCAGACGATTCCACCTTAGTGACCGTAACGGCCGGACGAAGCATCTGTTTTCTCGCCGGACTGATATACCACATCCCCGTAAGTATTAGTAAAGCGCAAATAAGCAGCAGACAATTCTTTTTTCCACCGTGCATATACGACCCCTCCCCGTTTTCCTGTTCCTATTTTTATACTTTTCCCAAAGAATATACTGTAATAACAGAAATTTAAAAAAGCAGCTACACGTAAAGCTTCAAAGCTTTACGTGTAGCTGCTTTTAATACGAGATTACTACGTGTGTCAAGTAAAAATGCTTTACATTTTGTCAATCCAAGTCGAATGATAAAAGATTTTTACCTTGTCAGGCAAAGTTCAATTGCCTCTGAAACGCTACGCACCGGATAGAGTTCCAAGCCCTCCGGCACTGTCAATCCCTTTGCATTGGAGTACGGTAACATACACTTTCGGAAACCGATACGACGTATTTCATTAATTCTCTGCTGTGCGCTGTTAACAGCTCTGAGTTCCCCTGTAAGCCCCACTTCACCAAAACAAACCAATTCTTCATCTATTGCTCTGTCACGCATTCCTGAGGCAATAGAGAGGATTGCAGGTAGATCTGCTGCAGGCTCCACGATACGCAGCCCTCCCGTCACATTCATATAGGAATCGCACCCCCCAAGCAGCAAACCCGCACGCTTTTCAAGGACGGCCATTAACAGCATAGCGCGGTTATAATCAAAACCGACAACCATACGGCGCGGCGCAGAAAAGGTTGCGGTGGTAACAATCGACTGGATTTCCGCAAGGATTGGACGGGAGCCCTCCATAATACAGGATACACAGCTTCCCGACGCGCCCTTAGGACGGCCGGAAAGAAGAGCCTCAGAGGGATTTGGTACCTGACGAAGGCCCGTATCGCACATTTCAAAAACGCCGATTTCATCCGTTGAACCGTAGCGGTTTTTAACCGCACGCAAAATACGATAGCTTAGATGCCGCTCACCTTCAAAATATACCACGCAGTCAACCATATGTTCAAGCATTTTGGGACCTGCCAGAACCCCTTCCTTTGTCACGTGGCCTACCAGAAAAATAGTTACGCCGCGTTCCTTCGCGCAACGCATAAGCAATTGTGCGCTCTCTCGGATTTGCCCAACGCTTCCCGGTGCGCTGTCAAGGTTCCCGCAAAATACCGTTTGAATAGAGTCTATAATCACCAGCTCCGGCGAAAGTTTATCAATTGCCGCAATCACATCCTCCACCTTTGTCTGCGCATACAGATAGAGTTCCGGCTCATTTACGCCCAAACGGTTCGCACGAAGCTTCAGTTGCCTTGCAGATTCTTCGCCTGAGACATACAAAACCGTGTGTTCCCGGCACATGGAACCACAAATTTGAAGCAGGAGCGTTGATTTACCAACGCCCGGTTCCCCGCCAACCAGTACAAAAGACCCTAAGACGGCTCCCCCGCCCAATACGCGGTCTAATTCCTCCATACCAGTTGAAAGCCGCTGCTCATCATCCAGATTGATTTCCGTAATACGGGCCGGCTGCGTATTGCTGCTGCGTAAACCATGTTTTCCAGTCGGTTGTTCAACTGGCGTGAACTCTGCAAATGAGTTCCAAGTTCCGCACTGCGGACATTTTCCCATCCACTTCGGCGACTCATAGCCGCATTCCGAACAACAAAAAACGGTCTTCGGCCTCATGGTTTCCTCCTCTTCCGTTCAGACAGTATCATTTAAAAAGTCAAGCGTTCCGGCACAAATAGCAACTGCAACCGCCTTACGGTATTCTTCAGACCCCAATTTTGCTTCTTCGTCGGGATTAGAAAGAAAACCGCATTCTATAATTACCGCCGGGATTGTAACATTTTTTAAAAGGTAAATGCTATCCTCCGCCTGCTTAGCCTCTCGGGTGTTGTCAGGCGCCAGAAATGTTCGCGCCGCATTCTGCAAATCTTCTGCCAATGCCGCGCTCTCAGGATGATTTTTTGAATAAAAGGTCTGTGTTCCCCAATACCTGGAATCTGTAAAAGAATTCATATGAATGCTGACAAGAGCATCTGCTCCGGCATTTGCCAACGCTACGCGAGCCTTAATATCATCCGCCTTACGGCGCGCTATGGTGGCTCCTGTACCGTCATCAATGGAAACGTCCTCGCGGCGTGTCATGACTACGTCCACGCCGAACAGGCCCATCAGAAGTTCACATTTCAGCGCGATATCCAGGTTCACGTTCTTTTCAAGGGTTCCTGCATATCCCACCGCACCACCATCAATGCCACCGTGTCCAGCGTCAACTACCACGCGCCGGTTATACGGTACCCAAACTGCGATGTCTTCTTCCTCCGGCAACAGCAATACCGTGAAAAGCGCTACACACAGCATCAGCGATAGTACCAGGTACAGATATCGTTTTTTTACCACCATGAGAACACCCCCATAGAATATATGGGAGCACAAAAGCGCATATGCCTCTAACGTCTGCGCGCACGCGGCCCAGCTTGCCGTCTTGCGCCGCGTTTTGGTTTCACCCCATCTTTATAAATCAAATGATCCCATACACGATACAACCGGTATCCGTTTCGATAACCCCACCAAGCAGAAAACGGCGCAAAGACTGCTGTCACGGGTAGCGCAAACGGCGCATACTCAATTAAGGGATTGACAAACAAAATAAATGGCGCCGTGCAGATCCGATATACGCCAATCGCATTCGCACCAGTTCCCATGTAAGCAAGCGTCATTGCTACAAAAGAATAAAGAACCAATGGGATTACTGCGCACAAACCGGAACGCAGTCCCCGGCTTTGATCTTCCTTCATATGTCCGTACAGTACCATATTGCGCTCGCGCTCTGCAGTTCCCCAGGCAAATGTATAAATCATCGCCATATATGCGGGAATAAAAATACCCGACGTAATGATTCCGGCAGGGAGTTCGTCCAGGAAATTTACAAGCACTGCATAAAGAATCGCTGCCAGAATGGTTAATAGAACCTGTATTGACAAATTTCCCGTTACCAGTTTGTAAAAAGGACTTCTCCTACGATTTTCAGGAATGTTTTTTTCGTCCATCACAATTCCTCCCACCAACAACAATAAGAGATAATGATATATTATATCGTGAGGCAAAAAAAAAAGCAATATTGTTCCCCTTGCGGCACCGGCCTATTGCAAAGCCGTATTCAAGTTGACAATGCTGCCATAAAAGGTGTAAAATATGCTAACTTTACTTTGAGGTGTTGCCATGGAAATGATTGCAATTGATGCGGCAAATGTGACTTTCATGTCAGTTGTTGCCGTAGCTTGTATTTTAGGCCCAGCCGTTGCGGCTGT
>URVL01000064.1 GCA_900551265.1 uncultured Eubacteriales bacterium
TGAGTTTTCCGGCTGTGATGATTATACGGAAGCACGAGAGCGCACCATGGCGTACCGTATCCTTTCTGCACATAACAGCGGTACAAAGGACAAGCTTCGTATTAAATTTGACGCTTTGGCATCACATGATATTACATATGTCGGCATTATTCAGACCGCTCGCGCATCGGGATTGAAAAGTTTTCCTGTGCCGTATGTTTTAACAAACTGTCATAACAGCCTTTGTGCCGTTGGCGGAACCATTAATGAAGACGATCACCGTTATGGACTTTCCGCGGCCCGCAGGTATGGCGGGATCTTCGTCCCAGCGCATCAGTCGGTTATTCATCAGTATATGCGCGAATGCTTTGCAGGATGTGGGAAAATGATCCTGGGGTCTGACAGTCATACGCGATACGGCGCGCTCGGCACACTCGCAATTGGCGAGGGCGGGCCTGAGCTTGTCAAACAGATATTGGGCAAGACCTATGATATCGACAGGCCCGAGGTGATAGCCGTTCATCTAACCGGAAAACCGCGTCCCGGTGTTGGCCCGCAGGACGTGGCGTTAACAATTATAGGTGAAGTGTTTAGCTCCGGCTTTGTAAAAAATCGAATCGTCGAGTTTATCGGTGACGGCATTGCTAATCTTTCTGTCGACTATCGCATTGGCATTGACGTTATGACAACGGAATCGGCGTGCCTTTCTTCCATTTGGATGACGGATGAACGCGTGCATGACTGGCTGGCGGTTCACGGACGTGGCGATGACTATGCGCGGCTTGCTCCGGAGGAGGGCGCACTTTACGACGGCGCGGTAGAAATTGACCTTTCCAAGGTAGAGAGCATGATTGCACTGCCGTTCCATCCATCGAATGTATATACCATTAAGACGTTAAACGAGACTTTAGACGATATTTTAGCAAAGGTGGAAGCAGATGGCGCAAAAATGCTGCCGGAGGGTGTTCACTTTACGTTAAGGGATAAAGTACGTGGCGGACGCCTGTATGCACAACAGGGCATCATAGCCGGCTGTGCCGGCGGTGGTTTTGAAAACCTGATGTATACGGCGGCTGCTCTTGAAGGGCACAATATTGGATGCGGTGATTTTGATATGAGTATCTATCCGGCCAGCCAGCCGGTATTTCTGGAACTCATTCGCAATGGCGCAATGGCAAAGATCATGGCTGCCGGTGCCGCCTGCAAAACAGCATTCTGTGGGCCATGCTTTGGCGCGGGAGATACGCCGCCGAACAACGGTTTCAGTATCCGGCATACGACCCGTAACTTCCCGAACCGTGAAGGTTCCAAGCCTGGGGCGGGACAGATTGCATCTGTTGCATTGATGGATGCACGTTCCATTGCGGCGTCTGCGCTTGCAGGCGGCGCCATTACACCGGCAACGGAGCTGGGCATCGGAGAATATGAAGGGGTGTACCACTACGACGATGCTCCGTATCGTGCCAGAGTGTATAACGGTTATGGAAAGCCGGATACCTCTGCCGAGCTGGTGCTTGGCCCAAACATTACGGATTGGCCAGAGCAGCCGGCTCTTCCGGAGAATCTGCTTATGCGCATGGTATCTGTGATTTCCGATCCGGTTACGACGACAGACGAGCTGATTCCTTCGGGTGAGACATCCTCCTATCGTTCCAATCCACGTGGCCTTGCAGAATTTACACTGTCACGGAAGGACCCGGGTTATGTCGCACGTGCAAAAGAGGTTGCTGCAATGAGCCATGCCGATGCCGCGGCGGTACTGCGCGCTGCCGGACTTTCCGATGAAAACTTTGGTGTCGGCAGTTGTATTTATGCGGTACGTCCCGGCGACGGTTCTGCGCGGGAGCAGGCCGCATCCTGCCAAAGAGTTCTGGGGGGATGTGCAAATATCGCATATGAGTATGCCACGCGTCGGTACCGCGCGAATCTGATGAACTGGGGTATGCTTCCATTTACCTTTGCGGGAGATGGGCCGGAGACATTTACGGTTGGACAGTATGTTTATGTACCACATATTCGTGAGGTCTTGCAGCAGGGACTTACGGACGTGGAAGCAGTGCTTATTGATGGTGACAAAACAGTTCCCATCGCACTTGCTCTTCCGGAATTTACTGCGGAGGAACGCGATATTCTGCTTGCCGGTTGTTTGATCAACTATTACGCAGAACGCCTATGAGAATTATGGCTGTTGATTACGGCGATGCCCACACCGGCATCGCCGTATCTGACCCGACAGGGTTTATTCCCGGGTATACCGGCGTGATTGATATGCATGATCCGGCTCGTTGCGCGGACCTGGTTGCTGCGGCAGCGCGTGAACACGGTGTCGACCGCATTGTTGTAGGCCGTCCGCTCAATATGAACGGTACTTCCGGCGACCGTATCGCAAAAACAGAAAAATTTGCTGCACTTTTGCGTGAACGCGTCGATATGGAAGTTGTCTTTTGGGATGAACGCCTGACGTCTGTCGATGCAAACCGTATTTTGTCTGATGCCGGAAAAAAACGAAAAAAACAAAAACGTCTGGTGGACGCCGTGGCGGCCTCCTTAATCCTCCAAAGTTATTTGGACTTTTCTGCACGGCGGGAATGACCGCCCGGTTTTTCTCCGGATGACTGCGCTTTATTGAAAAGTTCCCGGATGCCTACGTATAACAGTATGCCGCCAAAAAGCCTTTTTATGATATTGGTATCTATATGGGGAGCAAGCCAGGAAGCAAGTGCCGCCGTTATGGTACCGGCAATGACGGCGGGCCAGAATACGGTCCAGTCAATGCGCCCGCCTTTTGCGTGAAAGAAAAGTGAGGCGCCCGCCGTTGGGAGAAAGTAACTCAGATTAATTGCCTGTGCCGCACTCTGCGCGGAACCGCAGAACAAAACGAGTATCAGAATTAGGAGAGTGCCGCCGCCGATTCCGTAACCTGAGAGAATACCGGTTGCGGCGGCAATGAAAAAAGCGGGAAGCCAGCTAAGCGTCGGCATTACAGTAAAAACACCATCTTTATACCAGCGTAAATAATAAACGCGCCTAATATCCGCCGTAGCCATACGGCGGAAAATTTTTCAAACGTTAGTCCGGCGATTATGCCGCCGGCAAGTCCGCCCGCCAAATAGGGGAGCAGAGACCAGAATCCAATATTCTCGCGTGAAAGATACCGCACGGCGGATACGATGCACATGGGAAGAATAATGGCGACGGAAGTGGGGAGCGCACGGTGCGCCTCGAGTTTTACGGCGCGTATCAGCAGCGGCACTAAAATGAGACCGCCGCCTGCGCCGAACAGGCCGTTAATGATACCGGTAAGCGCTCCGGAAAGTATGCAAAGCCAATTCTTTTTGATCATAATAGTAGTAAGGCTGGGAGTCTACATGTTAAGCGTTAAGATTATCTGTATTGGAAAATTAAAAGAGCGCGAATATACTTTGCTGTGCAGCGAATATTTAAAACGTCTTTCACGGTTTTGCCGTGCGGAAGTTTTGCAGTTGGAGGAGCAGCGTCTGCCGGAGCGGCCATCTGCGCTGCAGATTGCCGAAGCATTGCGGCGTGAGGCCGAAAAAGCGCGTATGGCGATTCCCCATGGCGCTTACACCGTTGCACTTTGTATTGAGGGACGCAGCATGACGAGCGAAGCGTTTGCTGAAAAGCTGGAATCTGTTGCGCAAAAGACAGACAAGCTGTGTTTTCTGATCGGCGGCTCCCACGGACTGGACGATGCGCTGAAACAGGAAGCTTCATTCAGGCTTTCCTTTTCCCAAATGACTTTTCCGCACCATTTGTTTCGTGTGATGCTGCTTGAACAGATATATCGCGCGTTTTCGATAAATAGCGGGTCGCAGTATCATAAATAGTTACGATTTGTCTCCGGGTTTAAAAATCAAGGCGATGAGATAGCCAAAAAATACAGATGCACTGATCCCAACTGCTGCAGAACGTACGCCTCCCATTAAAACGCCGAGCAGGCCGTGAGATGCAACGGCTTCACGTACGCCGTCTGCGAGCAAATGCCCGAAGCCAATAATCGGCACGGTGGCTCCTGCCCCGGCCCAGGAAACGAGCGGCTCGTAGATGCCGATGCCCGTTAAAAGAATACCTGCCAAAACATAAATTACAAGAATTCTCGCCGGCGTCATTTTTGTTTTATCGATTAAAATTTGACCGATGGCGCAAAATGCGCCGCCGACTAAAAAGGCTTTTAGATAGATCATAGTTTACCTCAGCGTGTTGAACAGATTTCAAGCAGGTGGCAAATCGACGGGATGCTTTCTCCCTGCTGTATGGCCAGTGGGCTCATCAGCGCGCCTGTTGCACAAAACAGAATACGGCGCCAGCGTCCAGCTAGCATACCGTTTAGAATGTGTCCGCAGAGAACAGACGCGCTGCATCCGCAGCCTGACCCCCCTGCGTGGGTATCCTGCTTCTCCGGGTTGAAAATGAGGCAGCCACAGTCACGATAGACATTTGAAATATTGATACCGTCGTTTGCAAAGGCATCGATTAAAATTTCGCGTCCTACTTCGCCTAAGTCGCCTGTCAGAATCAGATCGTAGTCGGAGGGTCCGGAGCGGGTATCTTTAAAGTATGCTGAAATTGTGTCATAGGCGGCAGGTGCCGTACGGTTTTTTACACAACAAATCCCCGTCAGACTTAAAATTCAGGTCCGACGGGGATTCTTCACCTGCCTCAACGTATCACATTTGAGGCTTCAAGGCAAAACAAATTGCTACGACAAGGCAAAGTACAATGCAGGCTATAAAAATAACAGCCTGCCGGGGTAATTTTTTCTTATTCATTCGGTATCCTCATTTTGTGCACTGTCCTGTGACAGCGATTAGACTTATTTGCTGGCGTCGGGAGTTTTTTCACCAGATGAAACGGACTCATAGTCAACACCAACATGTTCGGAGGCATTCTGCTGATCTGACGGCATATCATCGTTAACTTTATCAGAGGAAGACGTTCCCTCAGAATCCGATTCCGGATCACCGTCAACAATGACGGCAGGAGGTAAAAAGCCTTCAAAAATTTGAATATCAATTCCGGCATCAAAAAGCTGATAAAATACCTCCGCAGAGCGAATCGTCCATGCAACCGGTATTGCGTGCAGAAGCTTTACTGCCGCGCGATAGGAGAGATTGTCCATCTGCGTGTATTCATATGCGATGAAGTGTGGACGGGAAATAAAGTTAAAAAGCAAATACTGTAGGGGAAAGGCCTTAGCGCCGTTCCCGGTTTTCATTAAGCGGCAGGATAGCTGGCCACGAAAAAGATTTGGACGGGCACGCCTGATCCGGCTGAGTATCAGCGGGTTAAAGGACTCCACACAGTAAGGTCCCTTATAATGATCAAGCAGCGCCAACGCCAGCTGGACAAGTGCTTTGTTATCAGATGTATGCTTGAATTCTACGATGAGCGGAACTTGTCCGGCAACAAGCGCCAATACATCGGAAAATAAAGGAATATGCTCGGTCGTACCGTTCAACGAGAACTTCTGTAACGCGGCGTAGTCATACTCCTCAATCTTCCCGTCGACACCGCAGACACGCGACAAGGTATCGTCATGAAAGACAACGACCTGATGATCCCGTGAAAGCGCAATGTCAAGCTCAATCCCATATCCTGACGCAACAGCAAGCTGGAATGCACGAAGAGAATTCTCCGGCGCGCCTTCTTTCTGCCCATGTAATCCACGATGTGCAAACGCATGACCCAGAAAAGGCGCAGCCTGGGCGTTTGTGGCATCGGCAGGACAGATGAGCAGGAGCCAGAGCACAAAAAGCAGAATCAGGAAGAGAATGATGCTGATGCAAATCGTCATAAATGGACACCCCGCCCTTGATTATATGCTAATTAAACTTTTATGTCAAGTAATGTGCGAAATATACAAAAAATCCTGTACAGCAAAGCGGGAAAGGGAATCTTGTCCGTTGCATATATACAGACATTGGAGTATAATGTAAATGACTTTTTCTTGGCATAACGCCGGAATCCCCGGAAAAAGGCAGGTGTGTGCTATGCGCAAGGACGTTATTATTCAAATTAACGGCTATCCCAAATATGAGGATGTAGATGGCGAAGCCATAGAGCTAAAGACGGCCGGGCGTTTATATCGAAAAAATGGCAGTTATTACATTATGTATAAAGAAAGTGAACTGACCGGTATGGAAGGTATCACGACGACTCTCAAAATAGAAGATCAGCGCGTGACGCTGATGCGAAATGGGATTTATCCAACACAGATGATTTTTGAGAAGGGTCAGCGCCATTTTGGCTTCTATCGTACCGAATTTGGCGCCCTGATGGTTGCCGTCTCTGCGCGTGATGTTCGTCACAGTATTACGGACTGCGGAGGCGACTTGTTGATTGACTATGCCATTGAGGTGGATCATGTATTGACTGGCGAAAACCTGTTTAAGATCCGGGTGACGGAAGCCGGCCCGGTGAAATCATAATGTATATACCGGGAGTAAGCCGCCCGGTTTTGTTATCATATTGGAGGAAGTATGAATTTAATACAACTTGCGAAGGACCAGATTGTCGCGCTGACGAAAGCTGCATATCTGCAGGCGGTGCAGGCCGGCGCGTTGCCAATGTCAGATGCCCTGGCATTCCCGGTTGAAATTCCGCGCGATGCGGCACACGGTGACTATTCCTGCACGTTTGCCATGGGGGCTGCGAAAGCGCTTCGTATGGCTCCGCGAAAAATTGCGGAAACGGTGTGTGAATATCTCTCACTGACGGACACCTACTTTAATTCTGTTGAGATTGCCGGAGCAGGCTTTATGAACTTTCGCCTGAGCGAGCGCTGGTATCGCGAAGTCATCTCTGCCATTGAAGCAGAGGGCGCGGATTTTGCAAGGACCTCTGGCTATGCGGGACAGAAAATCATGGTGGAATTTGTTTCTGCAAATCCCACTGGCCCTATGCATATGGGAAATGCACGCGGCGGCGTTTTGGGTGACTGTCTGGCAAGTGTGCTGGAGCTTTCCGGTGCGGATGTCACACGCGAATTTTTAATCAATGATGCGGGAAATCAGGTTGATAATTTTGGACGTTCTTTGGAAGCCAGATTTTTGCAGCTTTATCCGGAAACTGCCGATACGCCGTTCCCGGAGGACGGTTACCATGGTGATGATATCCGAGAGTTGGCGGCAGCGTTTCAAAAGGAACATGGCGAGGAGTACCGTCATGAACCATCTGCGGAACTGCGTAATGCATTAATTCAGTTTGGACTGGGAAATAATATTCCTAAAATGAAGCGTGATCTCTTACGGTATGGAATACAGTATGACGTCTGGTTTTCTGAGACAACCCTTCATGAAAGCGGCGCCGTGCGGGACACGGTGAACATGCTGGCCGAAAGAGGATATACGTATGAGAAAGACGGCGCCATCTGGCTTCGTACGACGCAGTTTGGCTGCGAAAAAGATGATGTGCTGCGCAGAGCAAATGGGTTTTATACGTATTTTGCGGTTGACATTGCTTATCACCGTAATAAGTTTATTGACCGTGGGTTTGACAGAGTCATTAATGTATGGGGAGCCGACCACCATGGCCATGTGGCGCGCCTGAAGGCGGGCTGTGAAGCAATTGGCGTCGATCCGGCGCGGTTGGAAATCGTACTGATGCAGTTTGTGAATCTGATGCGAAATGGCGAGATCGTGCGTATGTCCAAGCGTACCGGTAAAACGATCAGTCTTTCCGACTTGCTGGATGAGATTTCAGTTGATGCGGCGCGATTCTTTTTTAACATGCGCCAGCCTGACACACTGATTGATTTTGACTTGGATTTGGCGGTCCGCCAGGACAGCGAAAATCCGGTTTATTATGTGCAATATGCGCACGCACGCATTTGCAGTTTGATCAAAACGCTTGCGGGAGACGGCGTGACGGTTCCTGCGTCTGCCGATGCAAATCTGGAACTGCTGACGGCTCCGGAGGAACTTGCACTCATCAAAAAACTTGCCGCCTTGCCGGATGAAATTGCTGGAGCAGCTCGTGACAGGGACCCGTCTCGCGTGAATAAATATTTGATTGAGACGGCAGGTGATTTTCATCGTTTTTATAATGCATGCCGTATTCGCGGGGTAGAGACGGAACTGATGATTGCGCGTTTGAAGCTGGCGTCTGCGACGCGGGATGTGCTTGCCATGGCGCTTCATGTAATTGGTGTCTCAGCGCCTGAAAGTATGTAACTACCGGATTTGATTGAATTATGCATAAGTTATCTAAGAAGACAAAAATTGTTTTGATAATAGCCGCGGCTTTTCTCGTCGCGGCTATTGTTTCAGCTCCCATTCTCATTCGCGAAGTGGCGGAGTGGCCGTTCTTCCAATATTTGAAGTTAACTGCACTTGTTGACACAATTGAGAAGCGGCAGATCTATTGGGAAGAAGGCGATGACCCTATGCTCATTGCCTATCAGGCGTACTTTGATACGGATGAGGTACCCACTTCGTCAGAAATTCGAAGTGCTTTTATAGAGTTAATTCGCGAAGACAGTGATAACTATTATACGATTGCGAATTGCATGCTGTCTTATTATGATCAGTATTCCAAGCTGGTGTCTCAGGACGTTTACAATCAGCTTTATCCGGAAAACGAAAACTATGGTGGGCTTGGCATGGTTGTTTCGGCATATGAGCCGTTTATCCGCGTTGTGGATGTTTATGAAGGTTCTGCGGCGGGACAGGCGGGCATAGAGTCCGGAGATTTGATTGCCTATGTAAATGGCACGGACATTCGCCCGTTGTCCTATGACGCAGCGTCTGAGCTGTTAGCTGAAGTATCGGCTGAGGGAGGCTCTGTCGGCATTTTTCGAGAGGGGAAACTGTCGCTTTTAACGTTTGAGCTGATGCCTGCAGAGGTTGTGATACCGAATGTGGACTGGCATGTGGACGGCGATCTTGCCTATTTAAATATTACGCTCTTTTCCGGAGATGATTTTAATGATCTGGTAGATGCCGCGTTTTCAGACTTTCGTGCAGCAGGCGCCACGCGTCTGATCTTGGATATGCGCGATAACCGCGGCGGCACCATCACGTTGCTGGTGCACCTTCTTGATGCGTTGACGCCGGAAGAAGGCGTTTTAATGTTTACAGAAGTTAAGCGTGACCAAACGACGGAGCATTATTCAACTGGAATCGGTATGGCGTTTGAGGATGTGATTGTGCTTGCCAATGAAAACACGTGCAGTTCAGCAGAGGTCTGTACGGGATATATGAAGGATCGCGGTTACACCGTTATTGGAACTCTGACGTACGGAAAAGGAACCGGACTCTCCATTCTTGACTTTTATGGCGACGTTCTGGTCATTGCGACAATTGACATTCTGCTTCCTGAGACAGGACGCTACAATGGAATTGGCATTACGCCGACTGTGGAGGTGGCGCAGACGTACGCACATGCCGAATTGCCGGATCTTTTGCCCTTGGATGCAGAAACGGAGATTGATGCGCAGAGCGATGCAGATGATATTTTGGCTCTTGAGGAGCGTCTCGCAATCCTGGGCTATCTGTTCGATACACCGGACGGCATATGGGATGAGAATACCGCGGCAGCAGCAGGTGCAGTTGCAGAATTGGCGAAAGGCGCATCTACAACTGTGGCCGGCCTGCTGGGAAATATGATAGACCGTCTTGCAGAGGCACAGTATTTTGTTGACACGCAGCTTGAAACGGCATATGAAATGATTGGCACGGCAGAATTGCCTGCTGCGTGAGAAAGGAGGTATTCTGATGCGACAGTTTCCTTTTCCGTTACCGCTCCTTCTTGACGGCTCTACCGGTGTAATGCTTTCCGCTGCCGGGATGCCGGAAGGGGTATGTACGGAACAGTGGGTCCTGGAAAATCCAAACGTACTCAAAGAAATTCAGCGCAGTTATGTCCAGGCGGGCTCCCGCGCAGTTTACGCGCCGACCTTCTGCGCCAATCGCGTGAAGTTGGAAGGTTATGGGCTGGCAGGGCACGTAGGGGAGATGAACCGTGCTCTGGTAGCGCTCTCGCGCGAAGCCGTAGGCGAGGATATCCTCGTCGGGGGCGACATGACGTCACTGGGACTTTTTTTAAAACCATTCGGTGAATCGTCGCTGGATGATTTTATATCCGTTTACCGGGAGCAGGCGCTCGCACTGGAAGAAGCAAATGTGGACTTTTTCGTTGTGGAGACATTGATGTCTCTGGCAGAGGCGCGTGCCGCCTTTCTTGCAATTCGAAGCGTTAGCCGGAAACCGGTCTTTATGACGGTTACCTGTGATGCAAACGGCAGGATGCTGACCGGCACTTCTGCGGCAGCGGCGCTTACCGTCCTGCAGGGAATGGGGGTGGACGCCTTTGGATTGAACTGTTCTGTAGGACCGGATGCTATGCTCCCGGTCATTCAGGAAATTTCCCCCTATGCGCAGATCCCGCTGATTGTCAAACCCAATGCGGGCCTGCCCGTCGTGGAGGCTGGCCGTACTGTATTTCACCTTACGCCGGACGAATTTATTGCGCACACGCATGAGTTTGTGTCGTGTGGTGTTGGTATATTTGGCGGCTGTTGCGGAACGGACTGCCGTCACATTACAGCTCTTGCCCGGGCTTTGGAAACAGTATCTTTTCAGCCTCCTGCTTGTGTTGTTCCGTGTGCCTGTGCAAGTGAACGTGAGGCTTTTCCCCTTCGAAAGGGGATGGACTTCGGCGTACGGATTCCCGCATCCGAGTATCTGTCAGATGATCTTATGGATGCAGAGGAAAGTCAAACAGACGGCGTATGGCTACACATAGAAGATCAAAAGGGCCTGGATGCTTTTGTAGAAAATGAGTATTTAATCAAAACGCCGCTTAGGGTTTCCGCATCGAGCAGAGAGTTATTATTTGAAGCATTTCGTCTCTATCAGGGCCGTGCAATATGTGCAGGCGAGGATTGGTTTGATGAACTGGCGGATTTTGGCGTGGTAAAAATGGAATCATTCTGAGCTTCCCTTGATTTTTTCCATAAACTACTGTATGCTATGTCATGAAATACACATTGGAGGTTTTGATATGAGCGATTACGGCAATGATTTTGTTGTACTCACAGATGAAGAGGGTAACGAGTATGAATTTGAACATCTCGACACGCTGGAGCAAAACGGAGAGACCTATATGGCCTTCATTCCTGCCGAAATGAGTTTGGAGGATGAAGCGGAGCTTGTGGTTTTAAAACTGATTAACGAGGGAACAGACGACGAGATGCTGGCATCCGTTGATGATGAAGACGAACTCCAGTCTGTTTTTGGAATCTTTCTTGAGCGTTTGCAAAACGACGAGTTTTATGAGGATGAAGACCTTGAAGAACTTGAGGACCTCGACGGCAGCGAAGATGACGAATAGATCGACCATAAATTTCACTTGTTTTTTTCCATGTGCGTGATATAATAAGAGTACCCTGCTTGGTGCGTGAGCGGATTTTGTTATTAACCCACAATTAATGACAAAAGGGATGCGTATTCAAAGGTGGTTTGCAGGCCTCCCGGTTCAAAACCGGAAGTTGGAAGCAGTAAAGCCGGAGAGAGCGTCCCGCCCTACGGAAGTAGGTTATTAATTCAGTTCGCCACGGCCGAAGTGGGGATACGAAAGAAAAGCTCTGGATAGGTTCATCTATCCAGAGCTTTTTAGTTTAAAAAAGTTTGCAGAAATATTCGTGGAAAATCAGTTTATGCAATGAAAAGCTATTTCTTATGTACCTTGGCATAAATATCAATTAGAAAGGCGCTAATAATCGTAATTGACAAAACCATCAATGTAAGTAATGGATACACCCTGGCACACGCTGCGAGAATGGTGTTTAAAGCACGTATGTGATTTTGTATATAAGTGAGCAAAATGGTGATGACAAACATTAACAGGCTGACTTGCGTACCATAATGTAAGATTAATGCACTGAGAGAGTTTAGATTTCTCATGCCATAAAGAAACTTTTTCATTCGTGAACACTCCTTTAATTATAACTAATTGTAGCAAAATGCAAAGGCTGAGGCAAGATGTAACTTTATGAAGTGATAGGAAATTATGTAAACTATGGGTGAATAATGATACAGGACCTGATGAGGTATTCAAATACAGCATAATTATGCAAGAAAGCCAGTCGTC
>URVL01000065.1 GCA_900551265.1 uncultured Eubacteriales bacterium
CTTACCTGCGCTACAATGTTTTTCGCAGACATTACCTGGCGCGAAGTGGCGGATGTGTTGGAGGAATCTCCTCTGCATGTAGATGTACGGTCCCGGGAAGGCAACTGGCGGCGTGGGCTGGGATGGATCCGGTCTGATGACGGGCCGCTGAGAATATATTTTGGAAATACGGAAATCACAATTGACTGGTAAGTGGAGGTATTTATCATGTTTTGCAGAAATTGCGGAAAAGAAATTGATCCGAAGGCCGCCTTTTGCGTCAACTGCGGCGTCTCGGTTGGAACGGGAAACGCTTTTTGTCAGAACTGCGGCCAAAGCGTAACGCCGGAGGCACAGGTGTGCATTCACTGTGGGCACATCCTCTATGGCGGCCGCAGCTCATACGGGAATCCCGGCGGATATGCAGGCTACTCAAATGGAACGCCGGGCTATTCCTTACAGAAATCGCGTATTGCGGCCGGTATCCTCGCAATTTTAGTCGGTGCGCTCGGCATTCACAATTTTTACCTGGGCTATAACGCACGCGGTACGGTTCAGCTTTTGGTGTCCGTGCTGACATGCGGCATCGGCGCGGTGCCGATGGGAATATGGGCTCTGGTAGAAGGGATTATGCTGCTGTGCGGTTCTACGAGTTATGATGCGCGCGGGATCCCGCTGAAGGACTGACGCCCGGTTGGATGACTTGCCTGAGAGATCGGCCTTTTTGATAAATGGAAAAAGACGGCGGAATTGATTCCGCCGTCTTTTACATGAGCGGTATGAAATCCCCGGCAGTTTGCGACAATTTTGTGCGCTTGACCATAGAAATTTCCATTTTGCAGTGTTACAATATCAGGAAAGGAGGCTGGCGTTCGTGCTGTACGAAGCTCTGTGGTATTTCTTCCTGTATGCGTTTTTTGGCTGGTGCTGTGAGGTCTGTTTTGCCGCAGCCAAGGACGGCGTATTTGTAAACCGCGGATTTTTAAATGGGCCGGTCTGCCCGATCTACGGCGTGGGCGTGACGCTCGTGGTGTTGTGCCTGACGCCGGTGCGCGACAACGTCCTTTATCTATTTATCGGCTCCGTGCTGTTGACAAGCGCGCTGGAGTGGGTGACCGGGTTTGTTCTGGAGCGGGTATTTCATCAGAAGTGGTGGGATTATTCCGATATGCCCGGTAACTTGAACGGCTATATCTGCCCCCTGTTTTCTCTGCTATGGGGCCTTGCATGTTTGCTTGTCATGCGTGTGTTCCATCCAATGATTGCAAAGTTGGTCGGATGGATTCCACATACGCTGGGTATCGTATTGCTGTGTGTGTTTGGTGCGGTATTTGTGGCGGACGTAGTCGTGACCGTCCTGACGATGACGAAGCTGAACGCAAAGCTGCGCCGCCTGGACGAATTGGCGCGGAATATCAAGTCGATATCTGATAGCATCGGCGGAAATCTTGCGGATCAGACGCTTGCAATTGAAGAAAAGGTCAGCCGGAGCCGGGACGCATGGAACGAACGGAAGGCTTCTTCCCGCGCACAGCGCCAGGCGCGTGAGGAGGCGGCCGAGGAACGCCGGGAGGCGCGTGCGGCGGAGATGGAGGTGCAGCGCAAGGCGCGGGAAGCTGCGCTACAACGCCAGCGTGCGGCGCTTGCCGAACTGCGCGCAGCGAGCGAAGAACTGCTTGCAACCTATCACTTTGGGCAGCGTCGTCTTTTGAAAGGCCTGCCGGGATTGGATTTTCTGCGCCATAAGGATTCGCTGGAGAAAATTCGGGCAAAGATGTTGGAGAAGACGCATCGAAACGGGAGAGGAAGTGACAGAAAGTGATTGATGAAGGCAAAAAACCAAATAAGAAACCGTTGATCTATTACTATACGATTGCACTGATCGTGCTGATGCTGTTAAATGCCCTGCTGTTCCCTTCGCTTTTGCAGACGCGTGTGACGGAAGTGTCTTACAGTGATTTTCTGCAAATGGTGGACGAGGGAGAAGTGACGGAAGTCGCCATTGAGGAGGATGAGGAACAAATCCTCTTTATGACAGGCAGTGAAGAGGAAGGGAACGCCGTCTACTATAAGACGGGCATCTTCCCGGACGACAGCCTGGTGACCCGGCTGGACGACGCGGGCGTGCGCTTCGGCGCGGCAATTCCCACGCAGGATTCCCCGCTGCTTAGCTTTATCCTCACCTGGATTCTGCCGATCGTACTTTTCATTGGGGTCGGCCAGCTGATGTTCTCCATGATGTCAAAGCGTATGGGCGGCGCAAATGCCATGAGTTTTGGAAAGTCCGGCGCCAAAATTTACGCAGAGAACGAGACGGGCAAGACCTTTGCGGACGTTGCGGGTCAGGACGAGGCAAAGGAAGCGCTGACGGAGATCGTCGACTTCCTGCATAACCCTGGCCGTTATGCCGAAATCGGCGCGAAGTTGCCAAAAGGCGCGCTGCTTGTCGGCCCTCCGGGCACCGGTAAAACGTTGCTGGCGAAGGCGGTCGCGGGCGAGGCACACGTGCCGTTTTTCTCGATCACGGGGTCTGATTTTGTGGAGATGTTTGTTGGTATGGGCGCGGCAAAGGTGCGCGACCTCTTCCGCCAGGCAAATGAAAAGGCGCCGTGTATCATCTTTATTGATGAAATTGATACCATTGGTAAAAAACGTGACGCGGGCGGCATTGGCGGAAACGACGAGCGCGAGCAGACGTTAAATCAGCTTCTTTCCGAGATGGATGGTTTTGACGGGCGAAAGGGCGTTGTAATTTTGGGTGCAACAAACCGGCCCGAGACACTGGATCCGGCGCTTTTGCGTCCGGGGAGATTTGACCGACGCATTCCTGTGCAGCTCCCGGATCTTACGGGCCGCGTCGCTATTTTGAAGGTGCATGCAAAGGATGTCAACATGGCGCCGGACGTGGACTTTCAGGTGATCGCCCGCGCAACCTCCGGCGCATCCGGTGCGGAACTTGCCAATATTATCAACGAGGCGGCGCTGCGAGCTGTGCGCCTGGGCCGCAATGTTGTGACGCAGTCAGACTTGGAGGAGAGCGTTGAGACTGTAATTGCGGGATATCAGCGCAAAAATGCGGTGCTGTCTGAGAAGGAAAAGCGGATTGTGGCCTATCACGAAATCGGTCATGCGCTGGTTGCGGCACGCCAGAGCAATTCTGCGCCTGTGACGAAGATAACGATTGTGCCGCGCACCTCCGGCGCGCTCGGCTACACGATGCAGGTCGATGAGGGTGAGCACTACCTGATGAGCCGCGAGGAAATCGAGAACAAAATTACAACGCTCACCGGAGGACGCGCCGCAGAAGCGCTCATTTTTGGCAGTGTGACGACCGGCGCATCCAATGATATTGAGCAGGCGACAAAGCTGGCCCGCGCCATGATTTCGCGTTACGGGATGAACGACGAATTTGGTATGGTGGCGTTTGAAACGGTGACGAACCAGTATTTGGGCGGCGATACGTCGCTGGCATGTTCCGAGGAAACGGCCGCAAAGATTGACGCGGCTGTGATTGCGCTGATTCGGGCATCTCAGCAGAAAGCGGACGCGATTCTGCGCGAAAACGCGCAGAAGTTAAACGAACTCTCCGAGTATCTGCTGGAGCGCGAAACCATTACCGGAGCGGAATTTATGGAAATATTAAACCGGTAGAAAATGTAAGCGGTGTATCCAATCGCCGGCCGGCAGCGGCTGTCTTTTCCTGCCGGGATGAGACATTTGATTTGCATAGGAAGAAGGAGCTCTTTTAAGAGCTCCTTCTTTTTTCTGACGGCGGTCAGCGCTTTTCTTTCGCCGAACGGACACGAAAGAGCGGAAAGGCAGCGGGCCAAACTGCCATTGCGAAAAAAACCATTATAAAATACCGCATGGCGTCCGCCGCATTATGACCGGAAAAGAGCGCGTAAAGAGGTTCCTTTAGCAGCGATTGCAGCAATACCATACAGGCAGCCCCCAAGGTGAGTTTCAATAGCTGTCCCCACCAAGGCGCATGTGTTGAAAAGCGCACAAAACGTTTTTCAACAGGGTATCCGGCGCAGAGCCCCAAAACGGCCCCTGCCAGCGTATAGGCGTTTTTCTTCGCTGCGGCGAAGTTTTCTGCGTCAAGCCACGACGGAAAGGAATAGAACTCCAGAAACAATACGTACAGGACGGCTGCAAACAGCATTCCTCCAAAGAGAAGAATGTTGGTACGCGCGGTCTTTTCTGTACGAAAGAGCGGGTATAGCACGAGCGTTAACGCCGCGCCAAGCGCCAGGGAAAAGAGCACGTCCGCAGGCGTATGGACGCCCAGATACATACGCGAAAAGGCGACAAGCACGATCAGAATCAATGCTGCAATTCGTATGGCGGGCCGGCGTGTCCAGCGCGCCGTAGTGCCAAAGACCGTCACGGCGTTCTGCGTATGTCCACTGGGGAAGGAGTACCCTGTGGCGCCTTCCCGCGCACTTTCAACGATTGTGAAACGTCCGTCAAGCACCCAGGGACGTGGAACGTGGAAGATAAGCTTGAAAAACTGGTTCAGTACGGTGCCAATAAAGCCGGTACTCATGATATAATAGCCGAAGCGCTTATCATAACACCAGTAAGCGGCCATGGCGGCCAGCATAAAAACCGTCTCGCCGCCGAAAGCCGTCACAACGCTCATGACGCAGTCGAGCAGAGGCGTACGTAAGGCCTCTAAAAACCGGAGAAACTCCATGAAGTAACCTCAACAAACTATAAAAATTGCCCCGTCCGGAGAAACTGGACGGGGCATCATTCTGCTTACCAGGGATATGGATCTCCCTTATAGTCGACAAAAACAGGACCGTCCGATTCCTCTCGCTTTTTTTCAAAAAGGACGCGCATCAGCTCAGCACTGTCATAAGGGTCAAAAGGAGCGGCGGCCTGCGCCGCATTGGTACGCATCCAGCCGGGATGCACACAGATAATGTTAAGGCGGGGGTTATCCCTGAACTTGTTGCGCAGGGTCATGGTGGCCATATTGAGCGCGGCCTTTGTCATGCTGTAATCAAACATATCGGTACGGTAGCATGCGCCGATGCTGCCGGCCTCGGAAGAGATATTGACGATGAGCGCCGTACCTTCGCTTTTTTCAAGCAGGGGCAGAAACGCCTTGATGACGCGCAGCGGACCAACCGCACCGACATCCATGACGCCTGCAATATAGTCAAGGTTGGCTTCCTCAAAAGGACGGTGACAGTCCGGCGAGGTGGTTACGGCATTATTGATTAAAAGGTCAATGCAGGGAACAAGCGTTTCAGCCGCGCGCGCGGCAGACGCTACCGACGGCGTGCTGGCAATATCCATCGTCAGGATGTCAAGCTTCCCGGGCCAGTTTTTTTGCAGCGCTTCCAATGCTTCGGACGGTTTGCGTACAGTGGCAAAGACGGTATCGCCCTGTGCCAGATAGGTCAGCACAAAGCAGTAACCCAACGCGCCCTCGCGCCCGGTGCCAGTGATTAAGACATTTTGCGGCATAATAAATCCTCCCTCTTTTTTATACAGGATAAATCCTGCGCACGTTGTTGATACTAAGCCCATTGGAATGGGCGGTTTTTTCCTCTTTTGCCTCGTTTCGCCGGACAGGCAGGGAGACGGGACTTATTGAATCTGAAGACCGGGACAGCGGCGGGCAAGTTCCTCCAGAAATGCATCTTCCCGTTCGGGCGAGAGGACGATTCTGCCGCGCTCGGGATTGAGCCCGGCATTCAGCTCGAGCCGGTCAAACGCCAGCGCCATCACAAAACCATAGCCGCGCGTGCGGAGAGCGGTTTTGAGCTCGCTATAGTCATATTCCTCGCGCAACGGTCCGCATCTTAAAATGAGCGCGCTGTCGCCAAATGTATAATAGGTGGCGCACAGCACCCAAATAAACAGCAGTATCAGTAAAATGTCGATCGCCGCGACGACAATGCGGCCCGCCCCTGTCAGAAAAATCAGGGCCAGAATGGAAGCTGTGGCCAAAATCAGCATCAAGAGTGCAAAAAGCGCCATCATGCCGGGACTTTTTGCAGAACGGAAAACCAATGCCATCTCTCCCTTCGGAAGTAAATCAAAATGGGCGCCGCCTGTTCGGAATAAACGGCGCGGCAGCTTTCATACGGACGGCGCCGGAATGTATTCTTCATTTTATCATTGATTCCCATGAAATTCAACATGGCGTGAAAGGATTCCCGGGACTTGAAAAAAACGGGGAAATACGATATGATAATATGAATCGTTTTAGATCTTCCCGCGTGAACAGAAAGGATGTGAGCGGCATGCGATTGCCATGGAAAGACATGTGTTCCGGCATGCGGGCAATGCGAATGTGCCGGCGGCCGGGTCCCGCCGCGCAAAACCTGCGGAGGACGGCGGCCGCACAGTCCGACTGTTTTTTGAAAACGCAAAAAGGAGTTTGTCATATATGAGTAAAGGCAAGTATTATATTACAACGCCGATTTATTATCCGTCGGCAAAGCTGCACATCGGTCATGCGTACTGCACGGTCTTGACGGATGCTTACGCACGCTATAAACGTTTGCAGGGTTATGACGTCATGTTTCTGACCGGTACGGACGAGCATGGGCAGAAGATCGAAGAAAAGGCGAAGGAAGCAGGCGTTACGCCGAAACAGTACGTGGATCAAATTGTCGAGGGGGAACATGGCGTAACCGACCTGTGGCGGCTGATGAACATTTCCAACGACCGTTTTATCCGCACGACGGACGATTATCACGTGGCGGCGATCCAGAAAATCTTCCGCAAAATGTATGAAAACGGCGACATCTATAAGGGCGCCTATAAGGGCCTTTACTGTACGCCGTGCGAGTCTTTCTGGACGGAGAGCCAGCTCGTGGACGGCAAATGCCCGGACTGCGGCCGCGAGGTGCAGCCCGCTGAGGAGGTGGCGTACTTTTTCCGTCTTTCGAAGTATGCCGGCCGGGTGCGTGAGCTTCTCACGACAACGGACTTTCTGGAGCCTGCCGCCCGCGTCAACGAGATGGTGCGCAATTTTATCGATCCCGGCCTTGAGGATCTGTGCGTCTCGCGCACCAGCTTTACCTGGGGTGTTCCGGTTGATTTCGACCCCGGCCATGTCGTCTATGTATGGGTGGACGCACTCTTTAATTACACGACGGCGCTGGGATTTATGAATGACCGGTATGATGATTATGAAAAATTCTGGCCCGCCGACCTGCACTTTGTCGGCAAGGAAATTGTACGGTTCCATTCCATCATCTGGCCGGCCATGCTGATGAGCATGAACATGCCGCTGCCGAAAAAGGTATTCGGTCATGGCTGGCTGAACTTTAATGGAGAAAAGATGTCGAAATCCCGCGGCAACGTGGTAGACCCGTATCTTCTTTCCGAACGCTACGGCGTGGATGCGCTGCGGTTTTTCCTGTTGCGCGACGTACCGCTGGGCTCCGACGGTAACTTTACGAATGAGGCGCTCTTCTCGCGCATCAACTCCGATCTGGCAAACGATCTCGGCAACCTCGTCTCCCGTACGGTGGCGATGGTGCTGAAATATTTTGGCGGAAAACTGCCTGCTGAGCGCGAGGAGGACCCGCTTGACGGCGAGCTGATTGCCATGGCGCGTGCCCTACGCGACGTCTATGAGCAGAACATGGAACATTTCGCGCCGCAGAATGCCATTGCAGAAGTATTTCGTGTTATTTCCCGCGCGAATAAGTATATTGACGAAACGGCGCCCTGGATTCTTGCGAAGGATGAGACAAAACGCGCGCGTCTGGCCAGCGTGATGTACAATCTGCTCGAGACCGTGCGTCTGTGCACAACGCTGCTGATACCGATGATCCCTGCAAGCTGCGAGAAGATTTTTTCGCAGATCGGCGCGTCGCACGATATGACGACCTGGGACAGCGCCGCCGTATTCGGTGTGCTTCCCACCGGCGTGGAGGTACAAAAGGGCGAGGCGCTTTTCCCGCGCATCGACATTGAAAAGGAGCTTGCGGAACTTGCCGCGATTCAGGCAGAGCAGTTGAAGCCTGCCGCGGAGCCGGAGAAACCCGCAATCGAGCATTTGCCGGACGTCAGCTATGACGACTTCATGAAAAGCGAGATTCGCGTGTGTAAGGTTCTTGCCTGCGAGCGGGTAAAGAAGGCAGATAAGCTTTTGCAGTTCACGCTCTTTGACGGCGAGCGCGAACGCACGATCCTTTCAGGTATCGCGGCGTGGTACAGTCCGGAGGAATTGATAGGCCGCAAGGTCATGGTTGTCTGCAACCTTGCGCCGCGCAAGATTCGCGGTATCGTGAGCGAGGGTATGATCCTTTCCTCAGACTGCGGGGATGCGGCGAAGGTTGTGTTTGTAGACGACGGCGTGCCGGAGGGTTCGAGAGTCAGATGACCGGACAGACGCTGTTTGACACCCATGCCCACTACGACGACGCGGCGTTTGACGCCGACCGGGATGCGCTGCTCTCGCTCCTGCCGTCGAAGGGTGTGCGGTATGTGGTAAATGTCGGGTGTGACCTTGCCAGCTCGCGCCGGGCTGTGGCATTGGCGGAGACATACGACTATGTTTATGCCGGGGTGGGGATCCATCCCGGCAATGCCGGAGACTGTACGCCTGAGGCGCTTGACGCGCTGCGTGCGCTGGCCAGGCACCCGAAGGTAGTGGCAGTCGGGGAAATCGGGCTTGACTACCATTACGATGCGCCGCCGCGCGAGATACAACGCGAAGCGTTTCGCGCGCAGATGCGTTTGGCCGGAGAACTTGGCTTGCCCGTATCCGTCCATGACCGCGACGCGCACGCCGAAAGTCTTGCCATCGTGCGGGAATTTCCGGGGGTAAGCGGCGTGTTTCACTGCTTTTCCGGTTCCGTGGAAACGTCGCGTGAGCTTGTGGAGTTGGGCTGGTATTTCGGGTTTACAGGCGTTGTGACGTTTAAAAATGCAAAAAAGACGGCGGCTGTCGCAGCTTTCGTACCGGAGGACCGTATCCTGATTGAGACGGACTGCCCGTATCTGTCGCCGGAGCCATATCGCGGACGCCGCTGCGATTCCTCTTTGCTTGTGCATACGGGTGCAAAAATCGCCGCCCTGCGCGGCGTGACGCCGGAAGAAATTTACCTGAAAACCTGTGAAAACGCACGGCGTTTTTTCGGGATTTAGCGGAGCTTTGCGAAATCTGTGCCGGTTTTGCGGGATCTGCAATAAATTTTTGTGAAGATTAACATATCGGTAACACAAAAAGTATTATGTTTGTGTTAAAATGAACTGCAAACTCTGACAGGAAACTGCATAGAGCGGCGTGCGCCGCCTATGGTACTGGGAGGTTAAGAACAAATGATTGAAGTCAGCGGCCTTACAAAGTATTACGGCAGTAAAAAAGCCGTCGAGGACCTCAATTTCACCATTTCAAGCGGTGAAGTCGTGGGTTTCCTCGGGCCGAACGGAGCCGGCAAGTCAACGACGATGAATATCCTGACAGGATATCTTTCCGCGACGTCCGGCACTGCGAAAATCGACGGCATGGATATTTTAGACGATCCGATTGAGGCCAAGCGCCACATCGGCTATATGCCGGAGCAGCCGCCTCTTTATCTGGACATGACCGTCGAGGAATATCTCAATTTTGCGGCGGAGCTCAAGGGCGTAAAGAGTTCGTCCAAACGGAAGCATATTGCTGAAATTTGTGAGAGCGTTTCCATTACGCACGTAAAGGGCCGCGTCATCAAGAACCTGTCGAAGGGTTATAAACAGCGTGTCGGTCTGGCTATGGCGTTGATCGGCGATCCGGACACCCTGATTCTTGACGAACCGACCGTTGGCCTTGACCCGATTCAGATTATTGAGATCCGAAACGTCATTAAGGAGCTGGGGCGGCGCCGCACGGTGGTGCTTTCCAGCCACATTCTGTCCGAAGTGCAGGCAATTTGCGAACGTGTGCTTGTGATTAATAACGGCACGATTGTCGCAAACGGCACGCCGGAAAAACTCAGCGCCAATATTTCCGGCGAGCATAAGCTCAATGTTCAGGTGGCGGGTCCGCAGTCAAGCGTTATGTCGGTGCTCAGAAGCGTAGACGGTATGAACTCTGTGACGCTGCGCAGCGACAATGAGGACGGCACTGCGAATTTTGTCATTGAATCCGCCCCCAATGTGGATATTCGCAAACCAATGTTCTTTGCTCTCGCCAAGGCGGGCTACCCGATTCTTTCGCTCCAGCCGCTTGACATGAGCCTTGAGGATATCTTCCTGCGCCTGACTGTGGAAGAAACCACAGCTTCCCGCGGTACCAGAAAGAAGGTGACAAAATGATTGCGATTATGAAGCGCGATTTGAGAAGTTTCTTTACGTCTCCGATCGGGTATGTCTTCCTGGCAGTTTTCCTGCTGGTTTCCAATTATTTTTTCTTTGGTTATAATGTTTCCGGCGGTGCGAGTTCGCTGTCCTATGTCTTTTCCAGCATGCTTCTGATCCTGGTGTTTTTGATTCCGCTTGTGACCATGCGTCTGATGAGTGAGGAAATGAAGCAGCGGACCGATCAAATGCTTTTGACCGCACCCGTGCGCGTATTTGATATCGTACTTGGAAAGTATCTGGCTGCCATGCTTGTTTTTGTGATTGCTCTGGCCTGCACGCTGGTTTGGCCGCTCATCGTGACCATGTTCGGTGACCCGGCAATTTTTGACATCGTGGGCAACTATGTGGCGATGTTCCTTTTGATTGGCTGTCTGGTTTCCATCGGCCTGTTCATTTCATCACTGACGGAGAGCCAGATTATCGCTGCAATTTTCAGCTTTGTTGCCATGCTGGCGCTTTTCATGTTCAGCACGATTGCTTCCGCTACCGACAGCGTCGTAATTTCTACCGTTTTGAACTGGCTGAGCGTTTTCAGCCGCTACTCAAGCTTTACGGCCGGCGTGTTTTCGCTCGCGGATATTGTCTATTACATCAGCGTATCGGTTGTGTTCCTGTTCCTGACCGCGCGCGTAATTGAAAAGAAGCGCTGGGCTTAAAGGAGGGTGACACAATGAACGAGAATATGAATGAAAAGAACAACGCGCCTGTAGAGTCTGAGCAGGAGTCTGTACACAACATGGATGTGACCGGTGAGATCCGGGCGCGCCGCTCCAAGCTGTTAAAGAAAAAGTCTCGTAAAAACAAAAAGCCGTCCGGCGATCACGCGCCTGTGCTGACCCGCCGCAGGATGACCTATGGCTCGATCTCAATCGGACTGGTGATAGCGTTTGTGGCGGCGATCGTGCTGCTGAATATGGGCGTCAGCTATCTGACGGACCGCTTCTATCTGAAGGCGGATATGACGCCGACCGGTGTTTACGAAATCAGCGACACTTCGAAAATTCTCTTGGGGAACCTTGACATGGACGTTCGCGTCCATATCCTGTTATCCGAGGACGACGTGATTAATTCGACCTATTATAACGTCGCAAATGAATTTTTAAAGCGCTACCGTTCCCTGTCCAATGGACGTATCAGCATTGATTATATTGACATTTATAAGAACCCGGCGTTTTTGAACAACTATACGGCAACTGATGACGAGATTACCTCGGGGTCGTTTATTATTGAAACGGATTTGCGTTATAAGGTCCTGAAGCTGGCCGATCTTTATCAGCTCAGCACGACGCTGGACTATACGACTTATGAGATGTCGCAGTATGTCTCCGGCATAGATGCGGATCAGACGCTGGCTTCCGCCGTCCAATATGTGACGTCGCAGGACTTGCCGACTGTAGTATTTCTGACCGGACATGACGAGCAGTACGGACCGGAGTTTACGAGTCTTTTTACGGATTCCAACTACGGCTACGATGAGTGCAATCTGCTTTTCGATGAAATTCCAAACGACGCTGCGATTGTGGTAGTAGGCATGCCGTCGGCGGATTATACCTCCTATGAAATTGATAAGTTGGACGCCTATCTGAAGTCCGGCGGAAATGTGATTCTGTTTACCGGCGTCTCGGCAGTTGAAACGCCAAATCTGGATGAGTGGCTGGAAGAGTGGGGCATTGGTATGCGTGACCAGATGGTTCTGGATTCGCAGCGTGCGCTTTACAGCCAGGTCAATAT
>URVL01000066.1 GCA_900551265.1 uncultured Eubacteriales bacterium
CTCTACACTGCTCAGGTTGCTCTTCTGAGCGAAGGTGGCCGTTGGAAGTACGGTGCAAATGCTGCAGGTAATTACTGCGCCGCACAGTGCATGTATCCGGATAGAATGATGACGGTTTCTACCGGCGATCCGAACAGCGAATATGAGCCGCTACCGATCATCCAGGCTGTTGAAGGTATTAAGCCGCGCATCTTGGGCCAGTCCAGCAACGCTGCTAATAGCGCACTGGCTTTCAATGTTGACGCCAACTATGAAGCAGCAGCTGCTTACCTTGATTGGCTCTACAGCGAGGACTTCTACATCGCCACGAACTATGGTATTGAAGGCAAGGCCTGGGAGTATGATGAGGATGGCAATCCTGTGAGCTACAGAGTTGGTACCGATCTTACCCAGGAAGAGATGGACAGCTATGGAAGTATGTGGAACTACGCTCCTTGGGCTTTGTTCCCGCAGATCGGTTCTGCATTCCTTTTTGCTCACAACAGAGCTGTGTATGATTCTGTTCAGGAAGCTCTTGACGCTGGTGAACCCTATAGAACGGAGTCGCTCACCATTGACGAATGGAAGGAAGTCAATGCGCAGTATAATTGGACTGATATCTCTCCGCTGAACCGTCTCCTTGTTAATATCAACGAGTACGGTGAGGATAACATCCTGTTCAACTTGAATATCAACATGACTCCGCTTGCAACGAATGAGGAGTCTGAGGCTATCAGCATGTATAAGACTGACCTCACCACGTATCTGGATGAAATGACCACTAGCTATATTACGGGTGCGAAGTCTACTGATACGTACGAAGAGGATCTCCAGTATGCCTATGATAATCTTGGTATGCAGGAGTATATGGATGCGATCCAGGGCCAGATTGACCGTTATCTGGTTGCCATGGGACGCGATGCAATTTTGGCACAGTAAAATAGGATCGGATAACCCTTTAAAAGGATCATGCAAGTCTTTGCATGATCCTTTTGTGATTGGAGATTCGCTTGCAAGGGTGACGCAGAAAGAAAAACGAGTGATCATACAGTTCAAAAGCGTTTTTATAAAAATATTTTCAATGTGGGAAAATAATCCTTATAAAAGTTAAAGATAAATATTTGGCCTATCAGCTAGTTTTTTCTGTTATTAACAGATATGAAATAATGTATTCATATCGCCTTGCATTGACTTTTTATTATATAAGTATTAAGATAATACAGCCCGATTTTAGGGCGGCTTTCGGGCCGTTCCGCGCCTCTGCGCGTTTTGGTAATATTTTTTAGGGAGGGTCATGCATGACCACGAAACGACTTCTTGCGCTGCTGGTTGCCGTGCTGATGCTCGTTGCTCTGTTTAGCGCCTGCGCTAACGACAGCGGAAACGACGATGCAAATCAGCCGGGTGACAGCGGCAACACGGGTGATACCGGTGACACTGGTGACACTGGCAACACCGAGGACACGGACGATAACCCCAGCGAGACAGAGCCTCTCACGCTCACTTATATGGGCTGCGAGACGCATCAGTGGAGCTACACGCTGGAAGAGGCCATTAGTAAGGGATTTGAATCCTGGAATTACTACAATGACAAGATGCTGGAAGAGCATAATCTTGTTGTTGAAGTAGAGACCGTGGATAACGAGTCCTATAAGACAACGCTTTCCGGCCTGCTTGCTGCCAACACGCTTTACGATTGTTTCCTCGTTGAAGGCGACTATATGGCTGCCGATACGATGGTTAACGCGATTAATGCGGGCTTCTTTGCCAACATTAACGATATCCTGCCGTATTCTGACGGCACCTTCTCCGGCCTTGTAGCCGACGGCGGTGACATGCAGTACATTAAGGCGTGGTCTACTGCGCCGGATGGCGAGTGGTACTACGTGAAGTGCGCTGATGGTAACGGTACTTCCTTTAACTTTGACCATGATGATATTGATTACCTCAATAACTGGCCTGTTCATACCTGGTACAACCTGAATATCCGTCAGGACTGGCTGAATAAGTGCGGCCTTTCCATGCCGACCACCATTGAAGAGTTCAAAGAGGCTCTGATTCAGTTCCAGGAGCAGGATGTTAACGGCAATGGCGCAGCAGACGAGCGTGCGTTTATTGGCCTCGGCATGAACAGTGTCTTCTCCGATGGCGTTGCGCAGTGGTTTGGACTCCCGCGCGGTAACTTTGCCATGTCTGCCGTTGACGGTTCCCTGGAGAATGCGGTTGAGGGCGAAGGCTATATCGACTTCGTCGAGTATTGCGCTGAGCTTTACAGCGCAAATGTGGCACTGTTGAACGAAGGCGGACGTTGGAACTACGGCGCCAACACTGCTGGTAACTATTGCGCCGCACAGTGCATTTATCCGGATAGCCTGCTGACGGTTTCGACTGGTGACCCGGACTGCGATTATGAACCGCTGCCGATTATCCAGGCTGTTGAAGGCATTGCGCCGCGTATGATGGGCCAGTCTGTTACGACTGCGAACAGCGGTATGGCATTCTCTACTACTTGCGATTATGAAGCCGCCGCTGCTTACCTCGATTGGCTCAACGGCGAGACCTTCTTCATTCTTCTGACTTATGGTATGGAGGGCAAGACTTGGGACTACACCGAGGACGGCACTTCTATTGTGAAGTATAAAGTCGGCGAGGACCTCACGACTGAAGAAGAGGAAAGCTATGGCGACATGTGGCACTATGCACCTTGGGCTGCTTTCCCGCAGATCCAGGCCGGTTTTGCTTGGGACTTTGTCCAGGAAGAGTATTCCTCTGTCCAGGAGGCTCTTGATAATGGCGAACCCTATACCAGAAGCCTGATTACCATTGATGAGTGGAAAGAACAGTATGCGGATTACAACTGGACGGACATGTCCCCGCTGAACCGTTTCCTGATTCAGATGAATGAGTTTGGTACGGATAACATTGAATTCAACCTGAACGTTAACTTTACAACTCTGGCTTCCAACGAGGAGTCCGAAGTGATTTCCATGTATGGCACCGACCTTACCACCTATCTGGATGAGATGACCACCAATTATATTGTTGGCGGCAAGTCTACCGACACTTATGAGGAAGACCTCCAGTATGCCTATGACAATCTTGGTATGCAGGAGTATATGGATGCGATTCAGGGCCAGATCGACCGTTATCTGGTTGCCATGGGCCGTGACGCGATCCTCGGCTAAGACCGTTGATACCGCGTGCATGAGAACGTGGATTACAACTGGTATGTTCTCTGAAATGAGTCTCATATTATGAAATCCCGCCCGCCGGATATCCGGCGGGCGGGATTTTATTTGCCCGTTTTGCAAATTACGAGTTGTATATACAAGATTAAACCAAAAAACAGAATTTATCGAATATGTCTATAAAAATGAAATCTCTATTTTTAAAAAACAGATATAATATCAAGTGATTTAAAAAAGAAAAAATAAATAGTTGACAAAAATTAAAAAATATATTAGGATGTATTTAAGCGGATGATATGCTGTCTTAATCTGGGGAATCTGGGAGGCAGCGTACATTTGAAAAATTTTAAGGAGGTTAACCAGATGACCACGAAAAGACTTCTTGCACTGCTCATGGCCGTGTTGATGCTCGTTGCGTTGTTCAGCGCCTGCGCCAGCGACGACGGAACAACTGACCCGGCTGATGACGGCAGCAGCGCAAACACGCCCGATGATTCCAATGAGGGAACCGGCGATGACGATGGCGGAGCCGACAGCGACGCCCCTGTTGAGACGGACGCATTGGAAATCACCTACATGGGTAGCGAAAACCATCAATGGACCTATACGTACGAAGAGGCGCTTGCCGAGGGCTTTGAGACAATCGACTACTATAACGAGAAAATGCTGGAAGAGCATAACCTGATTTGCACCGTCGATGTCTATGACAACGAGGCTTACAAAACAACCCTGGCAGGCTTCCTGGCAGCGAATTCCCTGCTTGACTGCTTTATTTCCAAGGGGAACTTGGATGACAGCGCTATGTTGAACGCAATTAATGCCGGCCAGTTTGCTGAAATTACGGAGATTGCAGAGTACTCTGACGGTACTTTCTCCGGACTGATTGCAGAGGGCGGAGACTATGAGTACCTGAGAGCGTGGAATATTGCGCCGGACGGCGGCTGGTATTATCTTGGATGCGCCGATGGTAACGGCACGTCCTTGAACCTGGATCATGACGATGTGGATTATCTGGTCAACTGGCCGATGCACACCTGGTACAACCTGAATATCCGCTATGACTGGCTTGAAAAGTGCGGACTCGCGATGCCGACTACGATTGATGAGTTCACCGAGGCTCTGATTCAGTTCCAGGCGCAGGATGCTAATGGCAATGGCGCGGCGGACGAACGTGCCTTCCTCGGCATTGGTATGTCCCCTGAGCAGGTCTTCGGCCACACGACTGCCGGCTGGTTCGGCCTTCCGCCGCGTAACTTCTACATGGATGTTGCAACCGGCGTAGTTGAGAACGCGGTTGACTATGGTGATCAGTATCTGGCGTTTGTCGACTTTACGGCAAATCTGTACAGCAATGGCGTGGCGCTGATCAATGAAGGCGGCGCATGGTCTCATGGCGCGAATGTCGCCGGTAACTACTGCGCGGCACAGGTCATGTATCCGGACAATCTTCTGACCGCAGAAACCGGCGATCCGGATTGCCAATATGAGCCGCTGCCCATTATTCAGGCCATTGAAGGCGTGGCGCCGCGTATGGTTGGCCAGTCTGTGCAGACTGCGAACAACGGCATGTCTTTCCGCGCGGATGTGGATATGGAAGCTGCCGCCGCTTACCTCGATTGGCTGAACGGCCCGACTCTCTATATGCTGCTTGCGTATGGCATCGAAGGCAAGTCCTATGATATTCAGGAAGACGGCAGAGTATATCAGTACAAGGTTGGCGTAGAAATTACGCAGGAAGAAGACTACAGCGTAGGCGATATGTGGCACTATGCTCCCTGGGCCATGTTCCCGCAGATCCAGGCCGGCTTTGCCTGGGATCCGCTGCTGCAGACCTATAATTCTGTTGAGGAAGCGCTTGACAACGGCGAGCCTTACTATTGGAAGAACCTGACGATCGACGACTGGAAAACGCAGTATGCAGATTATAACTGGAGAGAAATGTCTCCGCTGAACCGTTTCCTCACGTATATGGTAGACTTCGGAACGGACAACATCAACTTCGCGCTGAATGTTGACTTCTACACCATGCCTACCGAGGAAGAAGCCAACGTCATTTCAAGCCTTGGTACCGACCTGACGACGTACCTTGCCGAGATGACGACCAGTTACATCACCGGCAGCGCATCGACGGACACCTACGAAGAAGATCTCGCCTATGCCTATGATACGCTTGGCATGCAGGAATATGTCGACGCAATGCAGGCCCGTGCGGACCGCTACCTCGAGGCTGTTGGCCGTGAGCCGATCCTCGGCTAATGGGTTTGCCATTTGGTAAAAGCTATCAGCCTGATACGATGATTTGGACTTTAGCTTGGCTGTTCTCTTGAATGAAACCGGGAATGTCTTCGGATATTCCCGGTTTTTTCTTGGAAGCTTACAAAATAGATGTCTGCAATCAGCACAATTTATTAAATAAACATTAATAAATTGTGCTGATTTTCTTTCATTTTTTAAGAAAAAAGTAATTATAAAATAGGAGATATAAATTTCAATGGAATATAAATACAATTATTTTTTAAAATAAACAATATAACTAATATAATTTGCACAAAAAAGAAGAAAACATGACTGAAGCTTATAAAATGAGAAGAAAAAGTTTTAGATTCACAAAACATTCACAAATATGCTGTTGACAAATTATTATGTAAGTATTAAACTATACACATCAAATATTTATAAGGCCATATCGCGGAAACGCGTTTTGGTAATTTTACATTAGGAGGGTCAATGTAATGACAGCGAAAAGATTGCTTGCCCTGCTCATTGCCGTTTTCATGCTCGTTGCGCTGTTCAGCGCCTGTTCTACAGACGAGGGTGGTACGACTGATGAGGGCAGTGATGCGCAAACGCCGGGCGATTCCAACACCGGGGATGAAGCTACCGGCGACGAAGGTACCGGCGACGAGGGGACGGATGATCCGGCAGAGACGGACCCGCTTACCCTGACGTACATGGGCCAGGAATCCCATAACTGGACCTATACGTATGAAGAAGCGGAAGCCGAAGGCTTCGAGACTATTGCTTATTACAATGATAAGTTGCTGGAAGAGCACAACCTTGTCGTTGAATTGGACATCATCGACAACGAAGCATATAAGACTACTCTTTCCGGTTATCTGGCTTCTTCCACATTGGACGATGCGTTCCTGACGAACAACTCGACCTTGATGGACAACGAAGTTATGGTAAACTCCATCAATAATGGCCTGTTTGCTGATATCAACGATATTGCCGAGTTCTCCGATGGCACGTTCTCCAGCATGATTGCCGATGGTGGCGACTTCCAATACCTGAAAGCCTGGAACACTGCACCGGACGGCGGTTGGTATTACCTGGGCTGTGCCGATGGTAATGGTACCTCTTTGAATCTCGACCACGATGATGTCGACTATATCTTTAACTGGCCGATGCATACCTGGTATAACCTGAACATCCGCTATGACTGGCTTGAGAAGTGCGGACTTTCTATGCCGACGACTATCGATGAGTTTACCGAAGCACTCATTCAGTTCCAGGAACAGGATGCCAATGGCAACGGTGCGGCTGACGAGCGTGCTTTCCTCGGCATTGGTATGTCCACGGAGCAGGTCTTCAGTCACACGACCGCTGGTTGGTTTGGCCTGCCGCGTGCAAACTTTGCGATGAACGCTGCAACTGGTGAAATTGAGAATGCGGTCGACTTTGGCGATCAGTATATCGCCTTTGTTGAGTTCACGAAGAACCTGTATGACAATCAGGTCGCTCTCGTAGGCGAAGGCGGCGCTTGGGCTTACGGCGCGAACGTTGCCGGTAACTACTGTGCGGCCCAGGTCATGTATCCGGACCAGCTCTTGACCACTCAGACTGGCGATGAAGCCGCGCAGTATGAGCCGATGCCCATCATCCAGGCTATCGAAGGTGTTACGCCGCGTATGCAGGGCCAGTCCGTGCAGACTGCAAATAATGGACTCGCTTTCCGCGCTGACGTAGATATGGAAGCGGCTGCAGCTTATCTTGATTGGCTGAGCGGCGAGACTTTCTATATGCTGCTGACTTATGGTATTGAGGGCAAGGCCTATGATATCAACGATGACGGCACTGTCTATCAGTATAAGGTTGGCGTTGAGATTACACAGGAAGAGGACTACAGTGTCGGCGATATGTGGCACTATGCTCCTTGGGCCATGTTCCCGCAGTTCCAGGTTGGCTTTGCATGGGATCCGATCCAGGCCGAATACACTTCGATTCAGGATGCGCTTGATGCAGGCGAACCCTATACCTGGAAAAACCTGACGATTGACGAGTGGAAGGAGCAGTATGCAAATTATAACTGGAGAGATATGTCCCCGCTGAATCGTTTCTACACATATTTGAATGACTTCGGTACGGATAACATTCAGTTTGATTTGAATATTGACTTCACGACGTTGTCTACGGATGAGGAAACGCAGATCATCTCCATGTATGAGACAGAGCTTACAACATATTTGTCTGAGATGACCACGAACTATATTACCGGCAATGCCTCACTTGATACGTATGAGGAAGATCTGCAGTTTGCCTATGACAATCTCGGCATGCAGGAGTACACCGACGCCAAGCAGGCTCGTGTTGACCGCTTCCTCGTTGCGATGGGCCGTGAGCCGATCCTTGGTTAAGGAAATTTACTTTATCCTCTGACATCTAAGTTTTGCTGTGAATTGCAAGAGGGCCGTGCTTATGCGCGGCCCTCCTATTTGTACCTGTTTGTCGTTCTGACCGATATTCATACATCCACGAGTCATGTAACATAATTGTTAAATTTGAAATAAATGTGTACTTTTTCAGCATAATATAGTATAATATCATTGTATATTTGTGCGAAATATAAAATCATAAAATCGAGGTACTGATATGGGTTATCCAAGCTTGATGTTTCTCGCGGAACCATCGGAGGAGATCATTAGCCCGGATGTTTTTGAAGATTTGAAACTGACGCTTTTATTAAGTGAAGATGCTGTCAAATCTATGCGCTATGTTTGTGAAAAAGAGGATATTCTGGCGCGCCATGAGCTTTTCCGTGTCTTAGAAAATGACGCGTTGCGTGCACAATTTAAAGTTTTGGCACAGGATATGGCTGAGTTGGCCCGTCTTTATGATGCCTATATGGAGTCTGCGAGCGAAGACGAGCAGCGTGTGATTTATGTTAGCCTTCTCAAATGCGCGGCCCAGTTTGGTTACGACGCTGTGGATTTCAAAGGTTCCGGCGTTTTTTTTGAGCGTTTTCATGAGTTTTTCGTGGCTGAGGTTTCGCGTCCTGAGTACGATGAGCTTTCAGAAGATTTGGATGCGGTCTATCCGCACCTTGCAGAAATTCAACATTGCAGTTTCAAAATTACAGGCGACAACATGCATATTACGTCAACCGTCGCAAATACGTATGTTGACCGACTGGCTGCCTGTGCTGAAAATCTTGGACTGGCATCTATCAGCACGCAGCGCGCGTTTTCCCGTCCATTGCCGCCGGATATTATTGAGGCGATTGCTGCGTTGTATCCTGACGTTTTTGAATATTTTGATTGGTTTTATGAGAAATATGAGGGCTTTTTCAATGACGGGATTATGATTTACCGCGGTGAGCTGGCTTTTTACCTTGAACTTTCAGAAATTTTTGAAAAGCTTCGTACGAATGGCATTCCTGTCGTTTACCCGGAAATATCCACGGACCGGCAGATTCGTGTACAAAATGCGTATGATATTACGCTCCTGGCAAAGAATGAGCAAAACATTGTCCCAAATGATATCTTTTTCTCTGAGAAGGAACCGTTTTATTACTTGACAGGTGCAAATGGGGGCGGCAAGACGACATATCTGCGGGCTGTGGGTGCAGTAGTTGTATTTTTTCTCAACGGTTGTCCTTTAGCCTGTGAAAGCGCGTCGCTTTGTCCGCTAAAAAACGTTTACACACACTTTCCACGCGATGAACGCTTTGATTCCGGTGGACGCTTTCAGAATGAAAATGCGTTGGTCAATGAGATTCTTGAGGCAGAAGGTGGTAACTCCCTCGTGCTTTTAAATGAAACGTATTCAGCTACGAGTGAAGAACTGGCCGTCCCCTTAACGGTAGCACTGGCCGAGCGGCTCTACAAAAGTGGAAGCTTTGGAATATATATTACGCATCAGCATGGCGTGGGAGAGACGGAAATACCATTTTTAAACGTTGTGGTTGACCTCAGTGACTCTAACCGCCGCACTTATAAGATTTCCCGCCAGCAAGGAAATCTTGGTTCCCTCGCGCTGGACATTTTAAAAAAGTATCGCTTGGATCGTGAATCTTTGGAAGAGCGTTTCGGAGGTAGATCATGAAATTCAGCCTGTTATATAAGACTCCGGAGCAGCCCAGCTATGAAATGCTTGCCGATATGCGTGAAGCGGTTTACAATTTGTCGGTTGACCGCCTTGTCAACGCGGTCTGTACGGATGAACTGCGTGCTGAAATATTTTTGAAGGTGCTTACGCGTCCGTTGCATAACGAGGAAAATATTCATTACCGGCAGGAAATTGTGGAAAACTTTACAAAGCAGCCGCAGCTTCTCTTTGAGCTGAAGCGTTTATTCCGCCGCTATGATACCATTAAGACGGACTGGGGCGAGATGCGTTCGAATGTGCATCCCTATGGCGCGTCGGTTAGCTATAAGGCGCTGATGGAGTATACCTTTGATCTTTTGAAGGTAAGCGCGAAGTTTGCCAGGATGATTGCAGGTTATTTTAAATCCACTTATGAAATTTTGGACAAATATGAGCTGACAGCGCCCGGACTTATCGCAATCAAAGACTATTGCGTTGAGATGATTAACAACGATTCTTTGAATGAAGTTGTGGAAATCGCGACACTTTTCACACTTTATTCGCCGCCTCAGTATGAATTTACTGTAATGGCTGGCCTGGATGATACAATGCGTGTTACGTCTTGCGACCTTATCAACATTGTGGAACTTGAGAAACTGGCAAAGGACCGCAAGATTTGGAATGTTGTAAAAAACCTGAAAAACCGGACGGAACACGACCCGGAGTATAATTTGGGTGACGGCCTGATTGACGATGCGAATTTCCTCTTGAATGAAGCACTTTTCCGCATGTATACGGTTATGACAGAGGTAGCTGAACATGTCTATGAGATGTTTTATGGCTTATCCGACGAGTTGACCTTTTATGAAGGCGCACTTGATTACATCAACTATCTGCGACGTAACCATGTAACGTACTGCATTCCGCGCATCCGTCCGCATGAGGCGGAGGTCTTCAATGCCGACGGCCTCTATGATTGCCTGTTGCTTGTAGAGGGGAAGACACGCGATACGATTGTGACCAATAGCGTTCGTCTTTCAAGCGCGGAAATCGGTATTTTAATTCGAGGTAATAATTCGACCGGAAAAACGGTGTATCTGCGTTCGATCGGCACTGCACAGATTATGGCGCAATCAGGCCTGCCGGTTTGTGCCCGGCGTGCCAGCATCAGCATGAGAAATGCAATTTTTACGCAGTTTTCGTCGGCAGAGAAGGACTTTGTGGTGGGAGACACCGCAGGCCGTTTTGAGGGCGAGGTGCAGGAAGTAGCTCATATCATTGACAACATAAAGCCGCATTCGCTGGTTCTACTGAATGAAACATTCCAGACAACGGCGTACGTGGAAGGTGCGCAGGGTATTTTTGATATTCTGAATGTTTTTCCGCGCATTGGCGTCAAATTTGTTTTTGTTACGCGTATGACGAAGCTCTTTGAAATGTGTTACCACACAGATATTAAGCTAATGGAGTCGGGAGAGGGTGACGATTATTATAAAATTCGTCCTGTGGTTCTTGAATCGTAGTTTCGCTTGTTAGAAAAGGAAACTATGCTTTTGTAGGATGGTCCGGGAGCTAAAAGAGCCTCCCGGACCATTTTTGCAGACAAAATTCAGAAAACGGAATCCATGATTTCAGCATATGAGATATACTGTATAAAAGGTGGTTTATTATCTGCTACATTATATCAACTGGCGGCTCATTTGTTGTTAAATGAAGTGACTGAGAAAGGAGGGCAGACGGATAGCAGATAGGGACATGACACGCAGGTAGGCGGTCATGCCCCTTTTTTTCACCCTTATAAATGTGAAGTTAGAGTACACATTCCATCTGGCAATCAAATGGCTCTTTTTCAACATGTGATTGGTTATACTCGTTTGCTTCTACACACCCCATACTTCTATAAAACGCCTGGCTTTCTACTGCGGAATGGGCAGAAATGTATAATTTTTCCGCTGAATGTGCTTTCGCCCAGACCTTTGCTGCATTGAAAAGCACTTTGCCAATTCCGCGTTTTCTCATATCTTCTGAAACATAAATATTCGTCAAGTCAAGATACTGATGCGCGTTACCAAACAGATTACTTTCCACAGAAACAAAACCTTTGAGTTGGCCATTATAAAAGGCCGCATAAACAAATCCACCAGAGTGAACCGTTTTTTGTAAATTTAAGATCAATTCATTATAGTCGGCTTCCGTCCATTCATCAATAAATGGGGTGTCCTCAACTATCCACTGTCCATTATGCTTACGCCAACACTTTGTGACTATTTGATGACGGATAAAATTAAGAAAGAGTTGCCTGCAAATCTCATTTTCCAATAAATTTCTATATGTCAGCATTTTTTCTCCATGATAAATCTACATTTGTCGCTCCATTGAAGCTGCTAAAATTATAGCACACAAAGCAAAGCGCTTCAAGTTGTCCCTATCCTTTAGTGTAATTATAATAAACCACCCGCTTGCGGGTGATGGTACTGTC
>URVL01000067.1 GCA_900551265.1 uncultured Eubacteriales bacterium
GCTTGACAAACTGGCCGGCAACGCACGGCGCGCGGGATACGCGGATGCGATCTATATCTGTAACGCGCTTTACTCTGCGGCAATGCTGACGGTGCTGCGCGACACGCTGGGCTATGGCCAGCGCCGCCTGAAACATATATTTGAGCGCGTGCAGAAGCTATTTGGCGAGGTAATGGACGGCTATGTCAGCTATGCAGACCTGGCGCAGACGCTTTATGACGAGTGCCGCATCAACCTGGTGATAGAACGTCCGGACGGCGTACGTCAGGATGCGATGGAGGTATACCGCGCTGCGGGGAAGCGGGGACAGATACGGATGGTGACAAAGTGAGGGAGCAGTGGCATATCGCGCGGCGGTGGTACCGGGTAACGGCGCCGGATGGGTATCAGTGTCTGGAACAGGCGAGTTCGCCCAGCGAGGCGAAGGAACAGGCGTCGCAGCGGCCGGGGTATCAGCCGGTGGAGGCGCTGCGCGCGGAGGCGTATGAACCGGAGGGGACGTCCGGGAATTGGAAGGCGCTGGGGGAGAATGTCCGGCGGATGAAGGAGAAATTATGCTGAATGTCATTGCGCTGATGGGGCGCTTAACGCGGGAGCCGGAATTGCGTGTCACGCCCGGGGGTACAAGCAAGGGCAAATGATCAAACCCCATTTCTTTTGCTCCGTCAAAAGAAACGGGGTTTGAGATCCCCAAAGAAAAGACGGTCAAGGGGGAACGTCAGGCTGGGGCCGCCTGACAACTCTCCCCCTTGAAACCCCCTCTGGCGCGAGGAGCCGCCGAAGGGAACAGGTTTCTACAACGCGACGCCGCTGAGCCGTGAGACAACTGCTTCGCCACAGAACAGGAGGAGCACGGGAGCGGGCTTTCGGAAGAGCGGGGAAAGAAATCCGACGCGACCCAGGCGAAAGCCGGTCGCGGAGGAAGAGGAGGAGCACGGGAGCAGGCGAATGCCCGGCGAACCAGAGAATCCGACGCGAACCAGCGGAGCGTTCGCGGAGGAAGAGGAGGAGAAATCGAAACGGAGCTGCTTTTCGGGCAAAGCCCGAAAGGACGCGGAGTGGAGTTTTCGACGACGAGCGGACGTTGCGACGACGATGCATCGGTTTTTTCCCTCTCCCGATCTTATGGGATCGGGGGAGGAAAAAAGACGGTGATACATTATATATACGCGCGCGCGCGTATCTGGCGCGCTCGTTAAAAGCCTAAGTTTAGCAGCAAATCAGGAGAGAAGGGAAATGGGGAGCCGACAGTTTATGATACGGGAGATTCAATCCGGGAGAGTGGTGGAAAAAATCTGTTTTCCGGTAGCGCCGAATGTGAAGCCGCGAAACGTACGGCGGCGGGGAAATACGCTGCCGCGCAAGCAGGACGCGAACGAACGGGCGTGTACGAAACGGCTGGCACGGCTTTTAAACAGCAACTTCGAGGCAGGGGATTTGCTACTGTCGCCGACATACCGGGCAGAGGCGCTGGAAAAGCTGTATGCGGATGCAAAGGACTTGGATGCGCTGCGCCGGCGGGCAGAACACGAAGCGGGCCTTTTTTTACAGCGCTTGAAACGCGCACTGGGGAAAGAGGGCGTGGAGCTGCGGTATATTGCGGTGACCTCGGACATGGACGGGGACACAGGCGAGGCGGTGCGGGTACACCACCACATTGTCATTCCGTCGCGCGGGGTGCGGATGGAAAACGGGACGCTCTATGTGGGAAAACGGCGGATGACGGAGATATGGGGAAGAGGGGATGTGGATTACCGTCCGCTTTACCACCAGGAGGACTATACGCCGCTGGCGGAATATCTCATGCGGCAGGTGAGGCGTTTGCCGGACGCGCGCAAGTACACACCGTCGCGCAACCTGCGCAAGCCGAAGCTTTTACGGGAGCGGATTGTATACAGCGCGCGGGAGCTGCGGGCACCGAAGGGGGCGAAGCTGGTATACCGGGCAGCATACCAGCCAGGGGAGGCGCAGTACATACGGTACATTATGCCAAAAAAGGAAGGAGAAATGCGTGAACGGGGAAAAGGCGATGAGGCCCGGCGGGAGTGAGGAGCAAAGGCACGGCTGGCGCTGTCCGTGCTATGGGTGCGGCGAACGCGAGGCGGGATGCCATGGAAGATGCGAGTCATACGAAACATACCGCGTGGCGCAGGAGAGCGCGCGTGAAAAGCGGCACATTTTGCAGGAATACGACATGGCGTACGATCTTTACCGGCGCGGGAGGTATCCGGCGATCCGGCGCTTTTGGCGCAGGAGGCGGGATCCATGAAAGTGCCGCTGCGCTGTGAGCAGTGCGGAAAAACGTGGATTGTGAGCTCGTTTGCACGGCCATATGCAGGGGTATACGTTTGCCCCATTTGCGCGAAAAGTTGGAAAGGGGCTGCGGCTGGGGTCCGCCGGGAAAAGAAAAAGAAAGCCGGAATGTGAGAAAGTTCCGGCTCCTGCCGCATACGCTAATTTTTCGGCACGACAACGCGCGCGCGGCGCGCGAATTCCTATCATGGCATAAAAATCATTTTTAAATTGATAAAAGACACGGGATTGGAGAAGGATGGACCGGCCCGGCGGTGGGCCGGAGAAGAGGGCTGCTGTGCGGCCCGGATGGGATTGGCTGCAGAGGAGAGGAGGAACGGCAAAGCGAAATCGTCCGCGCACGGACGATACATGCGGCGCCGGTATACGACGGGATGCGGGACTATCAGCCGAAAAAACAGAACCAATATTATTTGCCGCACACGCTATACCGGCGTGTGCTGGCACTGGTGCGCGACTACCCGCGCATGACGCGGGCGCGAGAGGATATGATTTATGAATCGCCGGAAAACGCAGGCAGCCGCAACAGCATGGGGAGACCGACGGAAAACAAGGCGCTGCGGATTGAGGCGCTTTCAGACGATATTCGTGCCATTGAGCGGGCGTTGGATAAAATCCCGCGCGAGTACCGGCAGGGCGTACTGGATAATGTGCTGTACGGACGCCGGATGGACGATCTGCCGGGCGCGCGCAGTACATGGTCGCGCTGGCGCGGGCGGTTTTTATGGCATGTGGCGAAAAATATGCGTTGGATATGAACGGCTAGATATAAATGCCGGAATTGCCGTTCGAACATGATACGTACGGGAAAGAATCAAGTCGTAAAATGAGTACAGTGGAATATTTGAAAAGCGTCACCGGGTACTCCGGCGGCGCTTTCTTTCTGCAATATGCCAATGGTTTTTTCCTCCGGGGGCGGATAGGAAGCCCGTGCGGATGGGAGGTGCGGCGTGGATATGACGGCAAGCCAGCTTGCGAGCTTGAAAGAATTAATCGCGTCCGGACAGGAACATTCGTTTTACTTGTGGGGCGCATGGAAACAAAAATGCAGAGAAGTAAAGGCGCTTGACCATAACGAGTGTCAAGCGTGCAAAGCAAAGGGAAGGTACCGCAGGGGGGAACTGGTACATCACGTGAAGCATTTACGGGACCGGCCGGACCTTGCGTTAAGCATTTGGGATCCGGCGACGGGAGACCGTCAGCTGGTACTGTTGTGTAAGGCATGCCACAGACGCGAACATCCGGAGAGTCTGCGGCAGTTCGCCGTGGTATGTTCTCCTGTGACACAGGAACGCTGGGATTGAACACCCCCCCGATCAAAAAAAGAGATGGAAGCTTTTTAGGTAATACTCGGGTGGGTGCAAGACTTTGGAGAAACAACGCGCTTTCGCGCGCGCGCAGAGGAGCAGTGAACGGGAAAAGGACAGATTATGAAGCTGGAACGCACAAAGGCGTATCGAAAACTGAAAGAGTCAATCACGCAAAACTTAAAAGACCGCGGCCTGACAGATGCAGTTTATCTGGATAAGCGCGACGAATATATGAATTTTTGGGTGCACCTGAAAGAACTGGAAGCAGATATCGCGGAGAGGGGCATAGCTGTGGAAGATGAAAAGAGAGGAATGAAGGTAGAGAACCGAAGTGTATCGCTGTCGGTACAGGTATCCAAACAAATGCTTGCAATTTTAAAGTCATTGGACCTTTCGGACCTGGAAAAGAATATGAGGCCAGAGGAAGAAGATGAGCTGTGAAATACCGGGAGAGGTTTTGCGATACATAACCTCTGTGGAAAACGACATGCCGAAAGCTTGTAAAGAGCAGCATGCGCTGGCGGCATACATACGCCGGGTGTTTGCAGAGGAAGATATTTTTGTGGATACAGAAAAACTGCGAAAATACCTCAGAATGGCAAAATATTTTCCATTCGAGAGACTTTTCCCGTGGGAAGAGTTTTTGTTGACGCTTTGGGACTGTACATACCAGAAGAGCGGGACGCCAAGATGGAAGACGCTGTTTTGCATGGTGGGGCGGGGAAGCGGAAAAGACGGTTTTATCGCGTTTGACAGTTTTGTATCGGCGTCGCCCTATAACCAGATCATGCACTATGACGTGGACATCTGCGCAAACAACGAGGAACAGGCCAAACGCCCGGTTTTTGACATCATTGAAGCTCTGGAAAACCCAAAAAATGAAAAGCTTTTAAGCAGGTTTTATTATCACACCAAAGAGGTTGTGCGCGGAACCAAAACCAAGAGCAGCATCAGAGGGCGAACCAACAATCCAAAGGGCCGGGACGGGATGCGTTCCGGAAAGACCATTTTCAACGAGGTACATGCCTATCAAAACTACGACAACATCAAGGTTTTTATTACAGGACAGGGAAAAGTTGCCCAACCGCGCGTAGGCTTTTTTACCTCAAATGGAGATGTGAGCGACGGACCTTTGGACGACTACCTTGCAAGAGGCCGGAGAATCCTGTTTGAAGGGGAAGCGGATAAGGGATTTTTGCCGTTTATCTGTTGCCTGGAATCGAAAGAACAGGTGCATAATGCAGAAAACTGGACCATGGCAAACCCCTCTCTTTGTTATTTGCCGCATCTCTGGCAGGAAACAGAGGAAGAATACCGGGACTGGTGCGATCATCCGGAACAGAATGGGGACTTCTTAACGAAGCGTATGGGAATCAGAGCGGGATTTAAAGAGCTTTCCGTTACAGATTATGAAAAAATCCTCGCCACGAATAAGACGATTCCGGATTTAACAGGCTGGGCATGCACGGTGGGATTAGACTACGCAGAACTTTCGGACTGGGCGGCGGTAAACCTGCATTTCCGTAGCGGAACCAGGCGATATGATATCAACCACGCGTGGATATGCCTGCAGTCCAAAACCCTGTCGCGCGTCAAGGCGCCATGGCGGGATTGGGCAAAAGCGGGAGACGTTACCGCAGTGGACGACGTGAGCATCAATCCGGACACGATTGCGGCATACATCCAGAATGCGGCGGCAAAGTACAACCTGCGTATGCTGGGCATGGATCATTACCGTTGGACGCTTGTTTCCGAGAGCTTGAAAAAGATCGGGTTTGATGCCAGGGATAAAAACCGGGTCAAACTCATCAGACCATCGGACATCATGCAGATAGAACCGCTGGTACAGGAGTGTTTTGACCGGGAATTGTTTTATTGGGGAAACAACCCATGTCTTAGATGGTCTGTGAATAACACGAAGCGGGTGAGAAGCAGCCGGAGCATAGGCGTGGATACGGGAAATTTTATCTATGCAAAAATTGAAGCGAAGAGCCGAAAGAACGATCCGTTCATGGCGCTGGTGGCAAGTATGGTATGCGAACCGGCGCTGGGGACCGGACAGCCGCTAGAATTGCCGCCGATTGGAGCGATCAGACTGTGAAAAAGAACATGGCGATAGATTCATTCAGACGCAAAACCACGGTTGGGAGGTGATGAAAACGGCACTCAACTTTTTTCGATGGCTGATGGGAAATAAACGGAGCGAGCCGGTAGAGGTCACATGCCAGAACCTTCTAGAAGCAGCGCAGGAATATCAAGTCCGTGAGTTATCCTTTTGGGTGTGTGTCAATATGGTGGCAAATGCACTGGGAAGAAGCGAGTTTCGGACATTCCGCGGAAATGAGGAAATCCGGGAGCGCGAGTATTACCTATGGAACATCAGCCCCAATACCAATCAGAACTCCAGCGCGTTTTTACACAAGCTGGTGACAAAGCTGTATCAGAACAACGAAGCCCTAATTGTGTCTACACGGCCGCGCGGCGACCTGCAATCTCTGGTAGTGGCCGATACCTGGGAGGAACCGGAGCAATGGCCATCCCGCGAGAATGTATACCGGGGAATCGTGGTGGACGATTATCAGTATCCCGATCCACTTTATGAAAACAGCGTTTTACATTTGAGGCTGAACCACACGAATATGCGGCCCGTTATCAATGCGCTTTATAACTCCTATTATCGCATGGTGTCGGCGGCAGTGCGGTCATATACCTGGGGGCGGGGCCAACACTGGAAGGTACATGTATCGCAGCTTGCCCAGGGAGATGACACATGGAAAGAAAAGTTCCAGGCAATGATTTCCGATCAGATGAAACCGTTTTTGGAGAGCGACGGCGCCATACTTCCCGAGTTTGACGGGTATGCCTACGAAAACGTAGGAGGAAACGAAAAGACCGGCGATACACGAGATATCCGCGCCATGATTGAGGATATTTTTGATTTCACGGCGAGAGGATTTCTGATACCGTCCGTGCTGGTCAACGGATCCATAGAGGGCACGGCAGATGCCAACACCCGTTTTCTGACCAATTGTATAGATCCCCTGGCAGACCAGATACAGGAGGAAATTAACCGAAAACGCTACGGGTACGAGGGATGGAAAAAAGGGGACTATCTCCGCGTAGATACATCCAGCATCATCCATTTTGACATGTTTGCAAATGCGGCAAACGTAGAAAAATTGGTGGGATCCGGCGCGTTTACCATTAATGACGTGCTGCGGGCGGCAAATCAGGCGCCGATTCATGAATCATGGGCAAACGAACATTTTATGACGCTGAATATTTCGCCCATGCGTGTGGCAACCCGAAATCTGAGCACGGGACAGGAGTGAATTCAATGAAATCAATGTGGGAAATCAAGCAGCAGTCCGAGCCGGGAACACTGGACCTGTATATCTACGGGGATGTGGAATCGGACGGCTATGACTGGCGGACGGACGAGGTGATCCGAAGCGAAACCAGCGCCAACGCATTCCGTGAAGAGCTGGCGGCGCACCAAAATATTTCGCAGATTAATATTTATATCAACAGCTATGGCGGGAGCGTATTTGAGGGTACGGCAATATACAACCAGCTCAAACGTCACCCTGCCCATAAGACGGTATACATAGACGGCTTTGCCTGCTCCGTCGCCTCTGTCATTGCAATGGCCGGAGACGAGGTGATTATGCCGAGAAATGCTCTGATGATGCTCCACAACATGTGGATGTGCGTGACCGGAAACGCGGCAGAGCTGAGGAAAGCGGCGGACGACCTGGATAAAATCAATCAGGCGGGCGTAGAAGCCTACCTGGAAAAGGCAGGGGACAAGCTATCCCCTGAGACGATCGCCCGTCTGGAGGATGAAGAAACCTGGCTGACGGCCGAGGAATGTATCCGCTATGGGCTTGCTGACCGGTATGCGGAACAGGAGGCGGATATGACGAATGCCGCGGAAATCCTTAGGAAAGCCAATTTGAATCTCGAGAAAAGAATCCAGATTCAAAAGAGCCTTGCCGCACAGTTATTGCGCATCACCGGGGGATACCGGGAGCCAAAACCAGAAGGCAGCGTAAAAAACCCAATTTTAAAACTATTTGAAAGGAGTATGACATGCGAAACAACGACAAACTGACCCGAGATGAAATCAGGGCCAACATCCAGCAGGCGGTGAAAGATGGAGATACGGAGGCATTTACAAAATCATTTGACCAAATGATTTTGTGTATTCAGGAAGATATCTGGCAGCGTGCGGAAACCCAAATTGATGATATACGCCAGGCGGCCGACAATCGTATTCTCTCTGAGCGCGGCGTGAGGCAGCTCACAAGCCGCGAGCGGGATTATTATCAGAAGGTTATCACCGCAATGCGGGAAAAGGATCCGAGACAGGCAATCAATAATCTGGATGCGGTTATGCCGGAGACCGTCATAGACGCGGTGTTTGACGAACTGCAGACCAGTCATCCGCTGCTGTCGCATATCCAGTTTATGAATACCCGTGGGGCCATTCGCATGATGATGAATACAAACGGCTATCAGACGGCGGCATGGGGACAGCTTTGCGATGAAATCGTAGCGGAGCTGACCGCGGGCTTTAAAGAAGTGGACACAAATCTGTTGAAACTGTCCGCATTCATGCCAGTGTGCAAAGCAATGCTTGACCTGGGACCTGAGTGGCTGGATGACTTTGTACGCCAGGTGCTCTATGAGGCATACGCAAACGGACTGGAAGCCGGTATTGTGGCCGGAGATGGAAATGGCAAACCGATCGGTATGAACCGTCAGGTAGGAGACAATGTGACGGTAACCGGAGGCGTGTATCCCGTGAAGAGCTCTATTGCCGTACCGAACCTGTGCCCGGATACGGTGGGAAATCTTCTGGCGTTACTGGCTGTAGACACAGGTGGGAAGGCACGCAATGTGCGAGACGTAATTTTCGTGGTAAATCCGGTTGATTATTTCCAGAAGATCATGCCGGCAACAACGATCATGTCGCCAAACGGTACTTATGCAAACGATGTCATGCCGTACCCAATGACTGTGATCCAGTCCCCGGCTGTGGATCAGGGACAGGCGATCATTGGGCTGGGTTACAAGTATTTCGCGGCAATTGGCACGGCGCGCGACGGACGAATTGAATACAGCGATCATTACCATTTTGCAGAGGATGAGCGGGTATATCTCATCAAAGGTTACGCGAATGGATTCCCCATGGACAACAACGCTTTCTTTGTCCTGGATATCTCCGGTATTCAGCCTGCCGTATGGAAAGTGCAGCAGGTAACGGCGCCCGCGGCGTCGACAAACGCCGACCTTGCAGATCTGCGAATTGGGGGCCTGACGCTTAGCCCGGCATTCAGCGCCGCCACGACGACCGGTTATACGGCCAGTACGGCCCATGCAACCAATACCGTAACGGCGGTACCGGCAAATGCAAAAGCGACCGTTGAAATTACGAACGAGGACGCCGAAGAGCAAACTGCAACCATTTTAAACGGACGTGCGGTTACCTGGGGAACCGGAGAAAATACGTTAACGGTTAAGGTTACGGCAGAAAACGGCACCACGACGAAATCTTATGTCGTGACCGTTACGAAGTCATAATGCAGCGGTACAATGTGCCGGATGAGCTGTTGGAAGACGTAAAGAACGCCATCAACATCACCTGGAAGGATGAGGCCACGGACAACAAGATTCGTGGCCTCATAGCGGCGGCGACGACTTATTTGGACGGGAAAAACGGCTATTCACAAAATTATGATCAGGACGGGTTGCCGCGTACGCTTATGATGGAGTTTGTCCGGTATGCCAGAGACGATGCGCTGGACGTATTTGAAAATAATTACCAGTCGTTAATACTTGCCATGCAGAATGATAAGGCGGTGACAAGGTATGTGGAAAGCACCGGAAAGAGGAATTAGCGGCGTATCTGAGTCATTTGGTGACGGTGTTGTGAAAATTTATACGGTGGAGGACAAGGCACAGACCGGATACCAGCCAAGACCTATTCCCACGTTAAAGGCGACATTGCGATATACGGAACAGCGGCTGGGAATCCAGCGGTACTATGAGGCAATGCAAAATCAGATACGGGTCGAGCGGGTGATACGCGTACCGCGGGGCGTGGAGATCAACAGTCAGGATATCGCGGTGACGGAGGACGAACACGAGTACCGGATCGATATGGTACAGAGCGTAACAGGCGTGTGGCCCCCGTCGCTTGATCTGACGTTGGCGGCAGTACGGCAAAAGGTGGTGACCGCGTGACGTGGTATGAACGCATCATCGCGTCGCACGCCGCTGTGACGGACGCAGTAAGCCATGGGGCCCGCATGAAATCCGAACGGTATTTTGTATGGCAGGAAGACGGCACCAACGATCTGTACGCAGAAGGAAAGCACGCAGAGCGCGTGATGACCGGCACTACGGATTTGTTTACCAAGATGGAATTTGATCCATGGGCAGAAGCTCTTGGCGAAAGCATGAGCGCATATGAAATCTCGTGGTATTTAAACTCCGTTCAGTATGAAAACGATACGGATTTCTGGCATTATGAATGGGCGTGGGAGATGGCGTGTGGCAAGGTTCGCGTTTAAAGCGGGAGAGGAATTTGAACTGAAACTGGCGAAGCTCGAGAAAAAAAGTGATGAAATCGCCCGTAAAGCCATTCACCGTGCGGCAGGTATTACGATAGACGAAATCAGAAAAAATTTGAACGCGCTGCCGGTAGATCCGAAAGAAGATATCAGAAAGCCATACCGTTATCTTGCAGATGGAGAAAAGTTTCAGGGAGTGCCGTCGGCACAGAAAGACGACCTAAATGACAGTTTGGGTATTACGCCGATCAGCGTTGATTCAAAGGGAGATATGAACACGAAAGTCGGCTTTGACGGATATGGATCTCAGCCTACGAAAACATATCCGAAAGGGATCCCCAACCAATTGATAGCGCGCGCCATAGAGTCCGGATCTTCTGTCAGGGAAAAGCATGCGTTTGTGCGTCCTGCCGTACGGCGTATAAAAAAAGAGGCTGTTGAGGCCATGCAAACGGTCATCGATGAAGAGTACAAAAAAATTATGAAATAGAAAGGGGTTAATTTTATGCCTGCTTTTGATCTTCGAGGCATACGAATCGCCAAATATAACAACGCAAGCGGCACTGTTACATACGGAACTCCAAAAAGTGCAGGGGAGGCCATGACCGCAAATTTAGAGCTGAGATTTGCCGAAGGCCGGTTATATGCAGAAAGCTCACTGGCGGAGTACATCAAAAAAGCCATTGGGGGAACGATTTCCCTGGGTACGAAGTATATTCCAACCGATGCGCAGACAGACATGTACGGCGTTACGGAAACGACGCACACGGTGGGCGAAAAACAAGTCAAGGGGATTGCGCACAGAGGCGATGATACCCCCGGATACGTTGGCGTCATGTTTTATGCGCCGGATATGATTGACGGAGTCGAAAAAACAACCTGTGTCTTTGTATCCCGCGCGTTGTTTGGGCCGCCAAGTTACGTATATCAGACTGCCGGAGAGAGTATTACATTCCAGACGCCTACGACGACGGGAGAGTTTCTGCCGGATAATACGACAAATAAAAATCTGTTTGAAGTTGCAGTCGTAGATGACGTTGAAACGGCAGTTGCATGGGGAGACCTTATGTTTGGCTATACGCAGGAGGAATCGTAAAGAATGGATATGCGATTGCAAACCACGAAATACAGCATCGCAGGCAAAGAATATGAACTGCGATGCAACATGAACGTTTTGGCGGAAGTGCAGGAGATGAACGGCGGAGAAATCATACGTGCGCTGAACAACAGCAGATCTTTCCGCACGGCGCTGCAGGTCGGAGCCGCCATGCTGAACGATTATGCGGAGGAAAACGGCTGGCCGGAACGTTTTACGGAAAAAAGCCTGGGACGCCTGATACCGACGCGGGAAACAGCCGCGTTTTCCCGTATGATCGTGGATATGCTATATCACGCACTGCGCGCAGAGGATGACCCCGGCGAAAATGAGATGGAAGAGGACAACGAAAAAAACGCAGAAACCAGCCAAAGCAAATAAACTTTGGCTGGTATTTAAATATCTGGATCAATGTCTGGCATAATGACGAGCGTATATTTTGGCGTACGATGACGCCATACCGGTTTGCTGTCTTATACAGGGTATACCTCGACGCCATGGCGCCACGTGCGATATCTTCATCCGGAAATGACGGAAACCGGAAGCAGGAAAACAGACAGGCACAGCCGGGCAGATCCTTATATCGCTATCTGGTGGGAGGTGGATAAGTGGCA
>URVL01000068.1 GCA_900551265.1 uncultured Eubacteriales bacterium
ATCTAAAGTGGCGAAGCCGGCGGTCTCTTTTGGAAGCAAATATCGTATTATTGATTTTCCGCTTTCCAATTGCATCAATTCCGGAATTGATACGGTCGGCGTACTGATCCAGTACCGTCCGCTCGTTTTGAGCCACTACCTTGGTACCGGCGAAGCCTGGGACCTTGATTCGTCCGACGGCGGCGTTCATGTCCTGCCGCCGTATGCCACGGAGACCGGCGGCCAGTGGTATGCCGGTACGGCCGACGCGATTTACCACAATATCGATTTTATTGATTCCTATCATCCTGAATATGTGCTGATCCTCTCAGGCGACCATCTTTACAAGATGAATTATAACCTGATGCTCGCTGCGCACAAGGCAAAGGGGGCTGATCTCACGGTATCCGTCATTGAGGTGCCGTGGGAGGAGGCCAGCCGCTTCGGCATCATGACGGTAGACGAAGACGAACGCATTGTAAAGTTTTCAGAAAAACCGAAGGAGCCGGACAGCAACCTGGCGTCCATGGGAATTTACATATTTTCCTGGCCGGTACTGCGCCGCGCACTGCTTGAGGACCACATGGATCCTGCCTCTGAAAAGGATTTTGGGAAAAATATCATCCCGCGCCTGCTGGCGGCCGGCATGAATCTCTATGCCTACCGCTTCAGCGGGTATTGGAAAGACGTCGGGACCATTGAAAGCTACTATGAGGCGCAAATGGAACTGATGCGCGACGATACCGCTTTTAACATTTTTGAAAATGAAATGCGCATTTTCTCAAACTCCAACATCTATCCGCCACACTATATCGGGGAAAATGCGGTCGTGGAGGGCAGCCTGATCTGTAACGGCTGCGTGGTAGAGGGAAAGGTTTCGGGTTCGATTCTCGGCTCCGGCGTCATTGTGGAAGAAGGCGCGGAGGTGAAGGACTCCATCCTTTTGCCGCATACGCGCATTAACCGCGGATGCCGCATTGTGCGCACCATCGTAAACGAAAACGTTCAGATCGCCGAGGGCAGCGAAATCGGCGACCCGAACGGGGAGATCAGCGTAATCGGCGAAAACAGTAAATTCGCCGTGATTTGACGGCGGGAAAGAGGTGAACCTATGAAAACGACAATTGGCCTGATTTCTGCAAATTATACGAACGATAAGTTTGGTACGATCGCTGCAAAGCGTACGCTTGCGTCGCTGCCATATGGCGGCCGTTACCGCCTGATTGACTTTCCGCTGTCCAATATGATTAACTCCGGTATTTCGACGGTCGGACTCATCACGCCGTATAATTACCGGTCCCTCATGGACCACGTTGGCGTGGGAAAGCCCTGGTCTCTTGGGCGCAAGGTAGGGGGCATGTTCATCCTGCCGGGATCCGTCTATGGCGTACGCTCCGGGACAAGTAAGTTTTTGCAGCGCGACCTCATTCAAAATCGCCGTTATATTGACCGCGACACCGCCGACTACGTGCTGTTCTGCGGCAGCAATAAGGTTTTTAATATGGATTTCCGCCCGCTGATCGAGCAGCACGAGCGCAACGCCTATCCTGTTACGCTTGCCTACAAGAAGGTCGAGCGCGGAGAGGACTGCGACGGCTTTTTCCTCAATGTGGATGAAAGCGGCAAGGTTTCCGGGATCCGTTACACGGCGGAGGGCGAGGCGAACTATTTCCTCGACTGCTTTGTGATCGACCGCGAATTCCTGCTTAGTTTTATTGACTGGTTCGACGCGCTTTCCTATATGGACGTTATGGAGATTGTAATGGACAGCCTTAACGATATTGGCGTCGACGCCTATGAGTTCACGGGGTATGTCGGCGCGGTGAATAATATCGACGACTACATGCGCGTCAATATGGACCTGCTCAACCACGATATCCGGACGGAACTGTTTGAATCCGACCGCAAAATCTTTACGAAGGTCCAGGACGAGCCGCCGGTGCTCTACCGGCCTACGGCGCGTGTGAAAAATTCCATCATTTCCGCCGGCTGTATCGTCGAAGGTGAAGTGGAAAACAGCATTATTTTCCGAAGCTCCCATATTAAACGGGGTGCGGTAGTAAAAAACTGTATTATCATGCAGCACGGTATTATCTGCGAAGACGCGTACGCCGCAAATATGATCTGCGATAAGTATGTTACGCTTGGCCGTGGTTCCCGCATTGAGGGCGGCTGCGATCACCCGTTTATCATCGGCAAAAATCAGGAACTGTGATGCGCAAAAGAAAGAGGCCACTATGAAAAACGAAGCAAAAAAGCCAATTAAGATCCTTTTTGCCTCCTTTGAGGCGGAACCTTTTATGAAAACCGGCGGCCTGGGCGATGTGGCGGGCACGCTGCCCTCCTATATCGCAAGCGCGGGATTTGATATCCGGGTCATCCTGCCAAAGCTCAGCGTTATCCCGGAAAAGTACCGCGCGAAAATGGAGCCGGTCGCCTGCTTTGACGTCCAGCTCTCCTGGCGGCGGCAGTATTGCGGCCTTCTGACCATGAAATATCACGGCGTAACGTATTATTTCATCGACAACGAATATTATTTCAAACGCGACGGCGTTTACGGCGAGTATGACGACGGCGAGCGCATTGCGTTCTTTGCCAAGGCAATACTTGAGAGCATTCTGCATATGCCGGACTTCATGCCCGATATCATCCACTGCAATGACTGGCATACCGCGCTGACGCCGGTTTACCTGCGCGAGAAGTATCTTGGAATTCCGGGATTTGACCGGATAAAGACGGTTTTTACGGTCCATAACCTCAAGTTCCAGGGAATTTTCCCCGGTACAATGCTGGGGGATGTGCTGGGTTTGCATGACTGTCCCGCAGCCGGGCAGCTGATGTACGGCGATGCGGTAAACTATATGCAGGGCGCGCTGCGCTACAGCGACCGCCTGACGACGGTCAGCCCCACGTATGCGGAGGAAATCTGCACGCCGTATTATGGGGAGGGTATGGACTGGCTCTTCTCGGAACGCAAGAGCGTGCTCTCCGGCATTTTAAACGGCATCGATACGAAAAAGTATGATCCGATGACGGACAAGGCTGTTGATTTCCCGTTTGATGCGGATTCGCTTGATGTAAAGCGCCGGAACAAGGAAAAATTGCAGGCAGAACTGGGCCTTGCAGTCAATGCGGATATCCCGATGTTTACCGTTGTCAGCCGGCTGACCGAGCAGAAGGGCTTTGACCTGATTACGTATAATTTGCCGGAAATCATGCGGCGCGACATGCAGCTTGTGGTACTCGGCGTGGGAGTTCCCCGTTATGAGGAGGCTTTCCGGTGGTACGCTGCGGCAAATCCGGAGCGTATGGCTGCATGCATTGTGTTCGACGACTTTTTCTCCCGCCGGTTGTATGCCTGCGGCGACGTGCTTTTAATGCCGTCGCGGTTTGAGCCGTGCGGTTTGGCGCAGATGATGGCCATGCGTTATGGTTCGCTGCCGCTTGTGCGCGAGACCGGCGGCCTGCGCGACAGTGTGCGCCCGTATAACCAGTATACCGGCGAGGGCACGGGCTTTAGTTTTGCGAATTACAACGCGCATGAATTGATGGCAACCATCGACAGCGCCCTTGATGTGTGGAAAAATCACCCGGATGACTGGCGAACCATGCAGAAAAGCGCCATGGCTGAAGATTTTAGCTGGCGTGCTTCTGCAAAGAAGTACCGCGCCCTCTATCGGGACCTTTTAAAGACTGAATAATCGGAGCGCTTATGCTGATCTATCATCATTCACAGGATTTGAATTACCGCCGTCCCTTTGGGGCGGCGGAAGTCTCTTCGCGCGTGTCCATTGCGCTGGACGCGACGGATACCGCCGCAGTGACCCTGCGCCTCTGGCGCGATGGCGTTGGGGAAACACGCGTACCTATGAAACCGGAGGGTACTCGCTTTACGGCAGAAATTGAGACGCCTCCGGAGGGTTGCCTGTTGTGGTACTATTTTTTGATTACAGGGACGGACGGCCGGGAATACCGTTACGGCGCGCCTCGTGACGGCCTGGGCGGCGAGGGCTGTCTTTACGAACACGAGCCCCCCTCTTATCAGATTACGGTTTACAGGCCTGCGCCCGTACCTGCATGGTATAAAGATGCGCTGGTTTACCAGATCTTCCCGGATCGTTTTCACCGGGGCGCCGATTGGCGGCAACGTGTTTGCGACGCTGCGCATCCGCAGGACTGGCGTGGGCCGCGCCGCGTAATCCAGGAGGACTGGGACGATACGCCTTACTATACCCGTGACAGTACGGGGGCCGTCACGCGCTGGCCTTTTTTTGGAGGTACGCTGGAGGGTGTGCGCGAAAAGCTGCCGTATCTGCGTTCGCTGGGCGTGACGGCGATTTATTTCAACCCCATTTTCCGTGCGGCTTCCAACCATCGCTATGATACGGCGGATTACTGCGCCATAGATCCCATGCTGGGAGATGAGGCATCTTTTCAAACGCTGTGCCAGGAGGCTCGGGATATGGGGATTTCCGTGATCCTTGACGGCGTATTCAGCCATACGGGCGCGGACAGCGTGTATTTCGACAAATTTGGAAACTACGGCGGCCACGGCGCGTATCTCGACGAAACGTCCCCATACCGCAAGTGGTATCGTTTCAAGTCGGACGGAGAACCGGGTTATGAGTGCTGGTGGGGGGTAACCGACCTGCCAAATGTGGAAGAGACGGAACCGTCCTACCGGGAGTTTATCTGCGGCAAGAATGGCGTGGTTCGGCGTTGGATGGCCGCCGGCGCCGCCGGTTGGCGGCTTGACGTGGCCGATGAACTGCCGGACAGCTTTATTGAAGAAGTGCGCCGCGCCGTAAAGGCAGAAAACCCGAACGGCGTTTTAATCGGCGAGGTGTGGGAAGACGCGAGCCGGAAGGTGAGCTATGGCGAGCACCGCCGGTACCTCATGGGCGACGAGCTGGATGCGGCGATGAACTATCCTTTCCGGGAAATGATGCTGGATTTTATTATGGGGCGCTGCAATGCGGAGAGTCTCTGCCGCCGTATGATGTCCTTAATGGAAAACTATCCGCCGGAAAACTTTTTCGGTGCTTTTAACTTGATTGACGGGCATGACCGCATACGCGCTCTGACACAGTTAGGCGGCGCGCCGGAGAATCTGTCGGATGTCCAGCGCGAGCGCTACCGCCTGCCGGAAAAGCTGTATCAGCTGGCCGTGCGGCGCTTGAAGCTTTTGTCGGTCCTGCAGTATGCGTCCCCCGGCGTGCCATGCGTTTATTACGGAGATGAGGCGGGCGTACAGGGCTTTGAGGATCCCTATAACCGTGGAACCTATCCCTGGGGACGCGAGGATGCCGGACTTTTGCAGCACTACCGTATGCTGGGGCTTATTTATCATGAGCATCCGGTGCTGAAAAATGGGACGTACCGTCCGTTTGCGGCAGGCGGCAGTGTGTACGGATTTTGGCGAGAAAATGAAGAGGAACGCATTCTGGTGGTGGCGAACCGTTCCGTAACAGATCAGGCGGCCTATACCGCCGCTGTCCCGGACGGAACCTGGGCGCTGGAGCTGCTCTCCTCACAGGAGCTTGAAATCAAAGATGGGACGCTGGCACTCTCCCTTTCCCCCTCTTCTGCGGCGCTGGTACTCGTGCGGCGTATGCCGCCGGAGCGCGTGAAGCTTTCCCGGGCCGCAGGCGTGATCTGCCATGTCAGTTCCCTTCCGGCAGCCGGGCAATGGGGTACGCTGGGACGGCACGCGCGGGCGTTTGTGGACTTTTTGCAGAGAGCCGGCATGAAGATTTGGCAGATCCTCCCTTTAAATCCGACCGGGCTGGGGGACTCGCCGTATCTGAGCCCGGCAGTGTTTGCAGGCAATCCCAATTTTATTGATCCCGATACGCCGGTTGACCCGGCGGGATTTGATGCGTTCTGTGCAGAAAATCGTTACTGGCTTGACGATTATGCGCTTTACACGGCGTTAAAGGAAAAATTCAACGGCGCGCCATGGCAGGAATGGCCTGTAGACGCGCGAGACCGTACGGACCTGTCAAAGTACCGCCGGTCGCTCTCCCGGCGTGTGAAAACGATTCAGATGCAGCAGTACCGCTTTTTTGCCCAGTGGGACGCGCTGCACACGTATGCGCGGGAACGCGGAATTTCCATAGTCGGAGATTTGCCGATCTACGTGGCGCCGGATAGCGCCGATACCTGGGCGCATCGCGACATGTTCCTGCTCGACGCGCACGGACGTCTGCGTGCCCGTGCGGGAGTGCCCCCCGATTACTTCACGCCGGACGGACAGGACTGGGGCAATCCGCTCTATGACTGGGCCGCAATGCGGCGTGACGGCTACCGCTGGTGGATCGAGCGCCTGCGTACCTGCGCCTTACGTTATGACTACGTGCGTCTGGACCATTTCCGTAGTTTTGCCGCGTATTATGCCATTCCCGCGGGCGTCAGTGCGCGTGAAGGGGAGTGGCAGCCGGGCGAGGGCCTGCGCTTTTTTGACGCGGTACGGCGCGAGCTGGGTGGGATCGGCATCATTGCAGAGGATCTCGGCGTACTGGACGTGGGCGTTTATAATCTGTTAAAGCTGACGGGCTTTCCCGGAATGAACGTCTGGCAGTTTTCGGCCGAAGAAATGCAGGCCATGACGCCGGAGCAGTGCCAAAACCGCATTTTTTACAGCGGAACCCATGACAATCAGACGCTCGCCGGCTGGTGCGCCGCACAGGCTCCGGATTGCGATCCCGCCGCCCGGTCGGATGCAATTATCCGGACCCTTTATGAGAGCGCTGCGCCCTGGGCCATTGTACAGTTGCAGGATATGCTCTCGCTTGGCGATGAGGCGCGAATCAATGTGCCGGGCACGCCGGAGGGCAATTGGCACTGGCGCGTGGAAGCGCCGCTTTTGACGGATGAGGTCGCGGCACGTTACCGAAAGCTTGCAGAAGAGACGCGGCGATAACTTGATAAGCCCCGGTTCCCTTAGGAGAACCGGGGCTTTTTGCGCACACTGCCCGTTAGCGTTTCGCCTCTTTCCAGAAAACCATAACGAGGCCGACGGCGCCCAACAGCATCCAGACGGTAGACCACTGCAAATCCAGATCAAACACGTAGCGGATATCTGAGACCGCAAAGCCAAGCGTTAAAAGAATACTGAATAATAAAAGCGCAATGCCCTGAAGCTGTCGTTTCATAAAAAACGCCTCCTTAGTCCATACGCTCCAAAAATGCCAGGATCAGGCGGGAAAAACGCTCTTTTGCGCGCTCGCCCTCTGCGATGACCTCTTCGCCGGAGAGCGGCTGATCCAGCACGCCTGCGGCCATGTTTGTGATAAGCGAAATGCCCAGTATGCGCATTCCGGCGTGCGCGGCGGTGATAACCTCGTGCACAGTGCTCATGCCGACGGCGTCCGCGCCAAGCGTACGCATGGCGCGAATCTCCGCCGGCGTCTCATACTGCGGACCCGTTGTATAGTAGTAAACGCCCGAACGCAGCGGTTCGTCCAGACTGCGTGCAGCCTCATGTAGCACGGCAATATAGTTCCGGTCAAACACGTGCGACATGTCCGGAAAGCGTGGGCCAAATTCATCTATGTTCGGCCCTATGAGCGCATTTGGCCCGGCAAGCCGTATAAAGTCCGTGATGATCATGAGGTCGCCGACGTGGAAACTGGTATTCACGCCGCCTGCTGCATTTGTGACGATCAACCGCTCGCAGCCCAAAAGACGGGCCACGCGTACCGGATAGGCCGCCTCTGCGGCGGTGTATCCCTCATAGACGTGCAGCCGGCCCTGCATCATGAGTACACGGCGTCCGGCCAGCGTTCCGGCGACAAAGCGGCCTGCGTGTCCCGTGGCGGTTGATTCCCGCATGTGCGGCACGTCGCCATAGGGAACCGCAACGGCGTCAGAAACCGTATCGGCCAGGGATCCGAGTCCGGACCCTAAAATAAGCAGTACCTCCGGACGAAATCCGCCAAGCCGGGCGCGCAGATACTCTGCGCTTTCGCAGTACGTCTGATAGTTCATAAAGACCTCCGTAATCAGCGGGCTGTGCCGCGCGGAACGGGATATAAATGCCCCTGTACCGCGCGGTTGGCCCGGATGTTTCTTTCTCTATTATAAGCGATTCCGACCGGGAAGAAAAGCTCCTGCCGGTCGCTTTCTAAAAAGTTTCCCTTTTTCGCCTTTACCGTATCTTATTGCTGTGATATAATAGGTCCGAAGACTGATTTTCTAAAAAATGGGGCAGTATAACAAGGGAGGATTTGTCCATGCCGTATATTTCTGTTACTACGTCAAAGGAGTTAACCGGGGTAGAACGCGATACGATTCGGCGAGAGCTCGGCTTTCTCATTTCCACAATTCCGGGAAAAAGCGAAGCTGTTTTGATGCTTGACATAGAAGACGGTCACGACATGTACTTTGCCGGAGAACGGCGTGAATGTGCCTATGTAAATGTTGCGCTTTACACGGCCGCCCCGTTTGCGGCAAAAAGTGAATTTGCGGGCGCGGTTTGTGAAATGCTGGAACGTGAGATTGGCATTCCGTCGGACGATGTCTACCTGACATTTTCGGAGTATCCCAACTGGTGCTGGGGTGGGTCACTGAAATAAAAAGGTCTGGCGGGAAAACGGCAGGAATTGCAGGACCGGATGCCCTTAGAAAGGTGACACATGAAAAAAGCTGCAAAAGTGATTAGAATTCTTACACTGGCGCCTGTTATGGCATGCGCCGCGCTGATCACGCTGTTTTTTGTCAGGCCGGAGGTGTATGGACGAACAGCAAGCTTTGTCTGTGCGCTTGTGTTTTTGACCGTGCTCCCTCTGTTGGCATACCCTTTGCAGCCCGTTACGCCGGGTTACCGCGATCGTGGGCGTGAGGGACAGCGCAACCTTGCCATGATATTTGCCGTTTCCAGTTATATACTCGGATGTATTGTAAACCTGTTTCTTCATGCGCCACAGGCCATGTGGGTTATTTATTTGGAGTATCTGCTTTCAGGCGCGTTGATTATGCTGTTTAATAAGTGTTTTCATCGAAAGGCGAGCGCGCATGCCTGCGGCGTTGCCGGACCGTGCGCACTCTTGCTGTATTTCCATATAGATGCACTGATTCCGGGTATTCTCGCACTGATCCTGACATGGTGGGCGAGTCTGAAGCTGAAACGTCATACGGCTTCACAGCTTGCAGGCGGAACTGTGATTCCGCTTGCAGTGATGTGCCTGCTTGCACTTTTGTTTCGCACGGGCACATAGTCACTGCGTCCGTTAGCATCACGTTAAGCAATCCCGTACGTGAAAAAAGATCTGCGCATATCGGTAGACTACAGCGCCGCCGCAAACGTTTGCGGCGGCGCTGTAGCTTTTGGGGAATACCATGGACAGCAGGCAACACTTCTGCGGCTTCATGGCCGCTGTACACCTTGTTACGCATGTGGTGCGCCGCCGTCCTGCTTTCCGGAACTCGCCTGCGTATTGCCGGGTATGGCTGCGTTACCGGACGGCGGCGCTTCCATGGAGGCAATTTCATCGCCAGCCGCCGGGATTTCTCCGTCGGTTTCCGCAACGGCGGCGGCAGCGGTGCGCCGGCGTGTCAGCAGCCAGCCCGAGGTAAGCGCCGTAAACGGCGCGACGGTGACAAGACCGAAGGACCCGACGATGGTATCGATGATTTCTGCGGAAACGTATTTATAGTTGAGTATGTGGGAGAGGGGAGTACCCTGCGCCATGAATACCATTAAAAGTGCGATATAGCCGCCGGAGTAGGCGAGTAGAAGCGTAGTCGTCATGGTTCCCATGGCGGCGCGGCCCACGTTCATGCCGGAGCGTACGGCTTCGCGCGCCGAGATATCCGGACGCTTCTCTACCACTTCGTTTACGGCAGAGGTGATGTCCACGGAGAGGTCAATCACCGCCCCCGTTGAACCGATGAAAATTGAGGCCATAAAGATCTGCGTCAGATTCAGGTGTGCAAAACCGGAGTAGAGCAGGCTCTCTGAATAGCCCATAACAGCCCCGTGGATCTGGAAAAGATCTGTGAAAACTGCACCGAGCACACAGGTGACAAGCACGCCGAGAAAAGCCCCGGAGGCCGCGGACGCACAGCGGCGGTCGAAACCATAGACAAGGGCGATAATGAGAAGCGTGAGCACGAGCGTTACGGCGAGACCGGTGAAAATGGGGTGAAATCCCTTCAGATAGAGGGGTACGAGCACTTTCCAAAGCATGAGGATTGTCATGGCAAAGGAGGCGATGGCACGCACGCCGGTGCGTCCGGCAAAGACAATGAGAAAGACTGCAAAAATCCCGGCAAGAAGTACCTCTTTACTGATACGGTAGTGGTCGATCATGGTGACGGAAAGAATCTCGTCTCCCTGGTAGCTTACTACCACCAGCGCGCGGTCGCCAGGGGCAAAAATTTTGTCCTGCTCAAGCGAACCGTTTAGCATATTTACGCCGTAGGCCGTGCGGCCGCGGAACAGTCCGCTCAGGAACTCGAGTTCGCAGCGCTGTTCCCCGGAGCGCACGAGCCCGGTGTCAATGATGGCGGAATCGTCCACCGAAAGCACCCGGGCGATACAACGGTCGGCCTCCTGATATTGAAGAGCTCCTTCAAAGCCCGTAGGTATTACAAGAAGTATTACTATGAGGATAAGGCACAGGATCAATGGCGCGTAATAACGGAGGCGGGCGGAATCTTTCAAACGTATCTTCATAGGGGTGTATCCTTTCCAGGCTTAGAAAAAGGATGCGGCCTGTCACCGCATCCTTTTCGCTTATTCATATGATAGGGTGAAACGGGGAAAGATTACTCGATGTCCAGCAGCTCGGCCAGTTTAAAGTAGACCTCGGTGTTGTCATAGTAGCCGTTAAAGGTCTCAGCGCCCACACCATCGGCCAGCACTGCGACCGGGAGGCCGGTGTGGCTATAGGATGTGAAGGAGATACCGGACTTATTGTTAATGATATGTGTGATGGTGACGGACAGCGGCTCGTAGGTACCATAGAGGACATATTCTTCCTGCTCGTACTCACTCGCGGCGGTACCGTTGACGCTCTTCTCATACGCCGCACGCAGCTGTTCCATTTCGTAGTCGGTCAGAACCAGCTTATCGTCCTCTTCGCCCTCTGCTTTCAGGCCGAAGAGCTCTTCGATGTCGGCCAGAACGTCTTCAAATGAGGTCTGGTTTTCCTTATAGCCTGCGACATAGTCGCTGTCATACTTCGCAAAGGAAATCTTCTGGCTCTCAAGGAGATCTAAGTAGGTGTCGTAATCGGTGCCCGCAAAGCCGATGGTCAGACCGCCGGTCTCGTGGTCGCCGGTGACGAGGATCAGGGTCTCGTCCGGATGTTCGGCAGCGAAGTCAATGGCAACCTGCACCGCATCGGCCAGGGCCTGGGTGTCGTGAATGGTGGAAGCGGCGTCGTTCGCGTGGCAGGCCCAGTCAATTTTGCCGCCTTCGCACATCATAAAGAAGCCGTCTTCGTCCTGAGAGAGCACTTCAATGCCCTTTTCCACATAGTCGGCAAGCGCCCACATATCGTCGGTACGGTCTATCTCATAGGCCATGGCGTCGGAATCCGCCAGATGCTCGTCGATGATGACAACCGGCCCGTTCGTCACGGCTTCGGCCTCTTCCTGGGTCATCGCAACGGTATAACCCGCAGCTTCGGCCTGATCGTAGAGGTTCAGTTTATCGCCGTCGGCACCGTCGGGATCAAGAAGCCCGCCGCCTGCAAAGTATTCGAAACCGGAATCAATCAGTTCCAGACCGATTTCGTAGTAGTCGTTGCGACTGGCCTGATGCGCATAGTATGCAGCCGGCGTGG
>URVL01000069.1 GCA_900551265.1 uncultured Eubacteriales bacterium
CAGCAACGTATTCAATCGTCCTTCATGTATTGCCTTCACAAGCATTTTCTGCGTCCACATGGTCTAACTACCTCCGCCCAGTTTTCTTCAATATAATACACCTGCTGCGGTCATGTCAATTATTTTACGGAATGTCCTTTACCATCTTGCAAAATTCGTATATTTCGGGCAGGTATGTTCAGTTTTCATTGACAGCTGTCCGGGCATGGATTATGATAAAGATAGCGACCTGCCCCTTGAATTTTACAGTAAGGAGATGTCATGATGAACGATGTAATGACACGCATTGCGGAAATCGGAATTGTGCCGGTTATTCGTATTGATGATGTAGCAAAAGCGCCGCAGTTGGCACAGGCGCTGTGTTCAGGCGGCGTTCCCGTCGCCGAAATCACCTTCCGCGCAGCTGGTGCGGACCGCGCCATCCGCGCCATGCGAGAGTCGTTCCCCGACATGCTGGTCGGCGCCGGTACAGTGCTTACACGCGCACAAATTGATGCCGCCTGCGACGCAGGCGCGCAGTTTGTCGTAAGTCCCGGTTTTAATCCAAAAAATGTTGAATACTGTCAGTCAAAAGGTATCACAATTTTTCCCGGCTGCGTAACGCCCGGCGAAATTGAGTGCGCGCTCGAATACGGCCTTGAAGTACTGAAATTTTTCCCTGCGGAGGCCTTCGGTGGGCTGAAGACCATCAAGGCGCTCAGCGCGCCGTTCGGTATGGTAAAATTCATGCCAACGGGTGGCATTTCGCTGGAGAATCTCGCCGCTTATATTGCAAACCCCTCCATAATTGCCTGCGGTGGTTCTTATATGGTTACAGCAAAATTAATTAATGAGGAACGTTGGGATGAAATTACGGCGCTCTGCCGCAAATCTATAGAAATAATCCGGGAGGTACGCAGCAATGACTAAACGCGTCATTACTTTTGGCGAAATCATGCTTCGCCTGGCCCCTGAGGGATACTATCGTTTCGTACAGGCGGAAAGCTTCGGCGCAACCTATGGCGGCGGAGAAGCGAATGTTGCCATTTCTCTGGCAAATTTTGGCCTGGATGCCGCATTCGTAACAAAGCTGCCGAAGCACGAAATCGGTCAGGCGGCCGTCAACGCACTGCGCCGCTATGGCGTGGATACTTCTTTCATTACACGCGGTGGTGACCGCGTTGGCATCTATTTCCTTGAAAAGGGCGCGTCGCAGCGGCCGTCCAAAGTGATTTATGACCGCGCCGGCTCTGCAATTGCCACAGCCGTACCGTCTGATTTCGACTGGGATACCATCTTTGACGGCGCCGACTGGTTCCACTTTACAGGAATCACACCCGCACTGGGGGCCGAAATTGCAGACATCTGCCGTGCTGCATGCCGTGCGGCCAAGGCGCGCGGCATCAAAATTTCCTGCGACCTCAACTACCGTAAAAAGCTTTGGACTCGCGATGAAGCGCGCCGTGTCATGACGGAGCTGTGCGAATATGTAGACATATGTATTGCTAACGAAGAGGACGCGAAGGACGTATTCTGTATTGAAGCCGAAAATACGGATATTACCGCCGGTAATTTGAATCGCGCGGGTTATCAAAGCGTTGCACGCCAGCTCGCAGACCGGTTTCACTTTGAAGCAGTGGCCATTACGTTGCGCACCTCTATTTCTGCCAGCGAGAACAATTGGGCCGCCATGCTTTATACCGGCGGCGCCTATTACTTCTCGCGTGAATATCATATCAACATTGTGGATCGTGTCGGCGGCGGTGACAGCTTTGGTGCAGGTCTGATTTATTCCCTTCTCTCCGGTAAAGCACCGCAGGATGCTCTGGAATTTGCCGTGGCCGCATCCTGCCTCAAACACTCTATTGAGGGGGATTTCAATCAGGTCAGCGTGGCAGAGGTAGAAACACTTTCCGGCGGCGATGGATCCGGTCGTGTCCAGCGTTAAATGACTGCATACCCAGCGGTCAAATATCTTTTCGCATCCATAATGAAAACTTTTAACTCATAGAAACACATACAGAATTTTATAAGGAGACCGTCATGGAAAAATTACTGCAAGCGTTTATTGACCGCGTGGACCGCGAGCACCTGGCAATAGAAGGCATCGCTGTCATGGAAGATGGTTGCGTCACGGCGGAACACCGATGGACGCCCGATCTACCGCGCAATATTTACTCGCACACAAAAAGTTTTATGGCAACAGCCATCGGCATTGCCATCTCTGAGGCGAAGCTTTCGTTGGATGACCGGCTCGCAGAATGCTTTCCGGAAAGTGTGCCGACAGACGCACCGGAACTGCTTTTTGAAGTCCGGCTCAGACATCTTCTCACCATGTCCTCCGGTTTCGGCCGCGCTTTTCTGATGGGCGCAGACCGGCGTGCGGGCGTTGGTGCTCCGGACTATGTCGGCTATATGTTGTCGCAGCCGCTTCTCTGCCGTCCGGGCGAGACTTTCTGTTATTCTACGGCGGACAGTATCCTGGCCGGGAGAATGTTCGAGCAGAAAATGGGGATAGGCCTCGCAGAATTTCTATGGGAACGGATTTTCAATCCCCTCGGTATCGGATTTCCACTATGGGAATTCTGTCCGCGTGGGCACGCGATTGGCGGAGGCGGCATGTCGCTTACGCTGCGTGATATGATGAAGCTCGGCCAACTCTATCTCGACGGCGGGCGTTGGAATGGTGAGCAGCTTGTGGATCCCTGCTGGATTCGCGCCGCAACTTCCAAACAGATCGATACGCCGCCGGATCACAACGTCTGGCACTGTGGCTACGGCTACCAGTTCTGGATGTCTCCCTATCCGGATGCCTACCGCGCTGACGGCGCCTATGGTCAGATTACAACGGTTTTGCCACAGTGCGGCAAGGTAGTATCTGTTCAATGTCCGGAAACCGGCGAATTCTCAAAGGTCCAGGCCGCGCTTCATGAAGAACTTTTATCTCAGCTGTAAAAATAAGCAACATAAAAACCGGCGGAATGCATATTAGATGCATTCCGCCGGTTTCCAGCTTTTACCTCATACCAAGTCCACCAATGAAACCGTTTCGTAATTGATAAAATTTTAATTCAAATAAGCGTCTTATACCCATGCCGTTGTAAGCCAATCTATCGCCTTGTGCCAACGATTTGACACACCCGTAAAATGTCCCCCTCGATTCCACTCGAGCGTAACATTATCATCGCCCAGCGTTTCTACCAAATACGCAAACGTCCGGCGGGTATTCTCCCCCACCGCCATCATCCGGGGGTTGCCCGCACGCTCTTCCGAACGCCCCAGTGAAAGATAAACACGTGAGCCGCGCGACGGCAGGCGTGTTTTTAAATAATCAAGCCACCCGTCGTACCACAGAGAGCCGGAAAGAGATGCCGCAGCGCCAAAGATGTCCGCCTCAAAAAGCGCCCACAGCGCAAACAGACCACCGAGTGAATATCCGGCTATAGCATGGTGTGTCTGCTTGTCCCATATAGGAAACTCCGAGCAAAGTACCGGATACACGGTTTCCCGAAGAAACTGCAAATATTCCGGTGCCCCACCGGAAAAAATGTCTCGTCCAGGAAGACCTGGAGTAGGCCACGGTGTGAAATCCCGTTCCCACTCAGCTTCTACATGATAGTAAATCGCCGGAGAACGCGCAGCATCCAATAAGGAAAGAGCCAGACTCTCTTCTTTCCCTGCACAAAGGCATATGGCAGGAAAAGGTCCCTCCCCTTCCGGGATCCAAAACGTACAGGCACGCCCATCAAGCGTGCGCCGCTCTACCTGATGCATCATTAAAAGCTCCACTTCTTTTTTTCTTACCATATCACAATTGTCTCAAAAAGTCGAGAGCCTGGAGCACCCGTTTCATCCTGTAAACAGCATCATTACTCCCTAAGCGCAGAACAGCCGCCCTATCCACGCAAACACAAATAATCTCCTTTATTTCGGAAGTGCCATGCATGGTTTTTTCAAAGACTGTCCATACTATTTTCGACAAAAGGAGGTTTTTTATGAAAGTTTCAGATCTAATGAGTACCACTGTCGTCACTGTGCCGCCGGACTTTTCCGTTGCGGATGCGGCAAAAACCATGGAACACAGTGATATCGGCATCCTTCCCGTTTGCGGCACCGACGGGCGAATCCAGGGCGTTTTAACAGACCGCGATATCATCACACGCTGTGTCGCGGCACGCATCGACCCCAAACAAATGAAAGTACAGGATCTGATGACACGCGGCGTAGTAAGCGTCTCGCCGGATGAGGATATAAAAGCCGCCGCAGACATCATGTCAGGCGAGCAGATACGCCGTCTGCCGGTTGTGGAACACGAGCACATTGTAGGAATCCTGTCTTTGGCAGACCTGGTGCACAGCGACATCTACGACATGGAAGCCGCACGGGCGCTCACAGAAATCACAGATCCTCTACGGGAATATTAAAAGGCATCATCACTCTACGGCGCGGACACAGAGATGTGTAACGCGCCCTTGTTTTTGCAACGTATTTGTATTAAAATGAATACATCAAGCAGAAGGAGTGACAGCATGGAAAACAAAATAGATGTAAAGGGTTTTATTCAAATCTGTATTGTTGTAGAAGATATCGAAAAAGCGCTCGACCGCTGGACGGCGCTGTTTCAGATCGAGCGTCCGGACATTCAGATAACGAAACCGTCCCGCAGCTCTGATCTGACCTATCGTGGAGAAATCGCTGAATACGGCATGAAAATGGCCGTCATGCGGGCGGATGGTTTTGTCATTGAACTGGTTGAGCCGGATGAAAACCCCAGTACATTCCGTGAGTTTCTTAAAAAGCACGGCTGTGGCGTGCATCACTTAGGTTTTGAAGTTGGCGACCGCCGTGACGCAATTGTCCGCGAGCTTGAGGACAAAGAAGGCTTTGAAATGCGTACCATCGGATACTATCCCGGAAGCAGTTGGACAGTCGTGGATTCCGAAGATGCGCTCGGTGTAAATATTAATATTAAGCCTAAGCGCTGACGGTAGTTGAACACGCTGCTACCGACGTTTTTCAGCAAAAGGATGTGTCAGGCCTTGACATGTCCTTTTTCATTTTCTTCGGCTTCATCTGCTTTGGAAACCATATAAAGTGAGTAAAAATACTCCCGCCGTGCCATCAGCTCCGCAAACGTACCTCGCTCGCAAATCATGCCGCCGCGCATGACAATGATTTCGTCATAGCGCGTCAGCAGCTTCTCTTCCAGACGGTGTGTGACAATAATACGTGTCAGCTGCTCAATATCGAGAATGGATGAAGTGACGGCAAATGCCGTCTCTGCGTCAAGAGACGCAGTAGCCTCATCCATGAGCAGCACAGGGGTTTTACGCAACAGGCAGCGCGCGATAGATATGCGCTGGCGTTCGCCGCCGGAGAGACCGATGCCATTTTCACCGCACTGATAATCCTCTCCGCGTTCATTCAAAAGTGTGGTCAGCCCCGCCTTTTCAATGGCATCCTGAACCTGTGCATCGTCGAATTCACGAAACATTGTAATGTTTCTGCGGATTGAACTGTCAAAAACAAAAACGTTTTGCTGGATGATTGACACAATATCATAAAGCGATTCCGGGCTGATTTCACGAAGCTCACGACCGTCAAATAATACCTTACCCTCATAGTTATCGAAGCTGCCCAATAACAGATTGAGGAGAGTCGATTTTCCGCTGCCGGATCCCCCGACTACAGCATAACTTTTCCCTGCGGCAAACGTCACATTAATGTCCTTTAAGACAGGTGATTGCATGTCATATCCAAATGTTACATTCTGTATGCAGATACCCTCCCGCAGCTCATTGCCACAGCGAACGCCGCCGCGTCCGGTATTTGACTCCACGGCATCGGCCAGTTTATCAATGAGACCATCCGCCGCCTTAAAGTTCGCAAAGAGGCTCGGCAGCGTTTGAACCGGCGTCAGTACATAGTTCATAAGCTGTACGAATGCCACGACAACACCCGCCGTAATGCGTCCGCTAACGGCTAAATATGCGCCATAAAAAAATACGCCAAATTGTACCAACGCACCAGCCCCATAGGAAAACACGTCTATTGTAGCGGAAGTCATCTGTCGGCGGTACTTTTTCTGCTCCAACTCCGTATTTTCATCGGCAAACAGCTTTGTAACCTCGCGTTCTGCTTTAAAGCTCTTAATAACGGTGAAGCCGGAAAGCAAATCCTTCACCATCCCAACAAAGCCCTCGTTCCGGTCGCTGACTGCCTTTTCCTCACGCACCAGGCGTCCGCCAAACGCAAGGGAGACCAGCACCGGTAACATGCAAAGACCAATTACCACCAACGTCATGGACCAGTCATACCAGAACATCATGCCAAGCGCTCCAAAAAACCACAACGTGCGCGCCGCGAACATAAAAATTGCGCGAAGACGGTTCTGTTCAATGCTGGCAACATCGTTGGTCAATGCGGAGATGTAACGGCTGGTATTTTCGTCTGAAAACGAGCGGATACTCTTCTCCGTAATTCGCTGAAACACATATGCCTTATATTGTACCAGCGCGCGCCGCACAAAACGGTTACGCGTATAATTTGCACAAAGCACCGTCACAAAATAGACGGCCGCATAAATAACTGCCATGAAAAGCAGCTGCAGAATTCGCTGTGTAGTCCCGCCTGTTGCGGTGTCAAGCAGCTCCTGCATAATATAGGCGATGAATACATCCAAGGCGGAGTTGACCAACAGCGTAGCCATTGCGATCAAAAACATCAGATGGTTGCGTTCGTAAAACGTATGCACGAACGGCTTCCTGCGCCGCCGCAATTCTTTATCTCCAAATATTGATGATATGGATCCGCTCCATTTATTAAATTTCATATTTCTTCTCCAGCATCTAAACATCCTTCCTGGTAAAAGGAATGCACGGTACATGCCTGCATCACACCGGTCAGTCCGTTTTGACAGCGGCGGAGTTCTTCAACACGTTATAATATACGCAAAAAAAGCCGGCACATAGCGGAAAAAAAGCTCCGTGCCGGCACTTTTTTCACTTATATCGAGTAAAGGATTCAGCTACTAGACTGCTGTAAAGCTACCGATCGCCCCTTCATTCATAAAGTCACGATTAGTTTCTGCATTTTTAATCAGCCTATTCCAATCTCCGCAAAATTTTCTGCTGCCGGTCAGAGAAACTATTTCCCCAGCTCCAGTGTCCTGCGATAAGCCGCGCAAACGGCATCCATGCTCAATGCCCGGAAAGCACCGGACTCCAGAGCATGCACGCCCGCGATTGTCGTTCCGCCAGGGCTGCACACAGCGTTTTTCAGTGCTTCTGGATGCCGATCACTTTCCAGCACCATCTGTGCAGAACCCACAACGGTCTGTGCGGCATACTGGAGCGCCTTATCATAAGGCAATCCACAGGCAACGCCGCCATCAGCCAGCGCCTCAATGAACAGATAAACAAACGCCGGTCCACAACCGGAAATGGCGCTGGCAGCGTCAATCAGCTTTTCGTCAATTCTGTCAAAACGCCCTGCCCCACGCATACCCTCTGTAAACGCGGAAAGATCTTCTTCCGTTACCTGTTTATTGGCCGTATAGAGAATCATCCCTTTTCCCACAGACGCCGGGATATTCGGCATAATGCGGATAATAGGATAGTCCTCTCCTGCGAGTTGCTCAATACGTGCAGTCGATAGCCCCGCTGCCATACTGACAAGCACAAACTTTTTATTACGCGTAATAAGCGCCGTACGGATACCGGAGAGCAGGGCCTCCATCGCCTGCGGCTTGGCCCCCAAAAAAATATAATCCGCATGCGCTGCAACATCCGCCGCATCTACAGACCGGCAACCGCACTCCGCCGCCAGGCTATCCGATTTTTCCCGCATCAAATCTGCCACCAGCACGCTGTCCGAACCCACCGAACGGCATGCAGCGCGCGCCAAGGCTCCGCCCATATTGCCGACGCCTATAAAGCCAAAGATTCTGTTCATGATAAAACTTCCTTTTTGTATTCAGTTTTATATGGCCGGTTTCCAGTCATATACGTTCGCCTCAGCGGATTTGTCCGTTACCACGGATAATATATTTATAGGTGTTAAGTTCTTCCAACCCCATCGGACCACGGGCATGCAGTTTCTGTGTTGAAATTCCCATTTCGCAACCCAGTCCAAACTCTCCACCATCTGTAAACCGTGTCGACGCGTTGACATACACTGCCGCGCTGTCCACACGTGCGGTAAATATCGCGGCGGTATGTTCATCACGCGTCACAATTGACTCGCTGTGACCAGTCGAATGCTTTGCAATATGCTCCACGGCCTCTTCCACGCTGTCTACGACACGCACGGCCAGAACATAGTCCAAAAATTCCGTATCAAAATCTTCACGGTCCGCCGGCTTTCCTACAATAAACGCGGCTGCGCGCGGATCTAGCCTCAGTTCAACAGGCGTCTTCCCTGCCGCCGCGCGTTCTTCCACCAGGCGCGTTTTTAACTGCGGGAGAAACGTCTTCGCGACCGCACTGTGTACAAGGCAGACCTCCGCTGCATTACACACCGACGGACGGCTCGTTTTTGCATTGTCAACAATCGCCAACGCCTGTTCCAGATCCGCCGCCGCATCTACATAAATATGGCAGATTCCCGTACCCGTTTCAATGCACGGCACCTTGGCGTTCTCCGTGCAGGCGCGAATGAGGCCTGCTCCGCCACGCGGGATCAGCAGATCTACAAGGCCCACAGCCGTCATGAGCTCCACAGCGCTTCCACGGTCGGTATCCTCGACCATGGAAACAAGCGCCTCAGGGAACCCCACCCGGCGCAGGCCCCGCCGCATAGCCGACGTAATTGCAAACGCAGATTGAAAAGCATCGCGTCCGCCGCGCAGGACACAGGCGTTGCCGCTTTTAATCGCAAGCGCAGCCGCATCCGACGTCACATTTGGCCGGCTCTCATAAACAATCGCGATTACGCCAAAGGGCACAGCCGTTTTTTCGACAACAAGCCCATTGGGCCGTACATTACGAGAGAGAACGCGCCCCACCGGATCCGGCAGCGCGGCGACGTCGCGAATTCCCGCCGCCATTGCTTCAATGCGCGCCGCAGTCAAAAGTAACCGGTCGATCATGACGTCCGAAATACGGCCGCGCGCCGCGTCAACGTCCTGCGCGTTCGCTTTCAAAATTTGATCTGTATCTTCCAACAGGCAATCGGCCATGGCATGGAGCGCGCGGTTTTTGGCGTCCGTATCCACTCCGGCCAAAAACGATTTTTCTCGCGCAGCAGCACACAGAATCTCATTCGTTGTCATCGGTCCCATCCTTTCCCACAAAACGTGTCCCAACGCGTTTGCCGTCTATAATATCATAAAGAATTTCCGGGTGCGCACCGTTTGTAATAATCATATCAATGCCGTTCAGCGTCACCATCTGTGCGGCATGAAGTTTCGTTTCCATACCTCCGCTACCCAGTTCGCTGCCCGCGCCGCCGGCCAAAGCGAAGATTTCCGGCGTCAAATTTTCCACAAGCGGAATGAGCTGCGCAGACTTGTCTTTTCGCGGATCAGACGTATAAAGGCCCTCAATGTCCGAGAGCAGCACCAGTAAATCAGCTTGCGCCGCAATTGCAACAATTGCCGAAAGCGTATCGTTATCGCCGATTACAATTTCCTGCGTGGCAACCGAGTCATTTTCATTGATGATAGGCAAGGCCCCCAGCTCCAAAAGGCGAAACAGTGTATTTTGAAAGTTTTGCAGGCGGTCGGCATGCTCCACGTCTTCGCCTGTTATAAGAATTTGCGCAACTGTATGATTATACTCGGCAAAGAGCTTATCGTAGGTGTACATCAGTTCGCACTGACCGACGGCGGCCGCAGCCTGTTTTGTCGGAATGTCTTTCGGCCGGGATTTCAGGGAAAGCTTTCCTACTCCCATGCCAATAGCGCCGGAGGAAACGAGAATTACCTCGTGTCCCGCGTTTTTTAAGTCGCTGAGTACTTTGCACAGGCCTTCAATTTGGCGAATATTTAAAAAACCATTCGCATGGGCAAGCGTAGATGTTCCCACTTTGACGACGATTCTCACAACTGTATTCCCTTTCTTCCAGTTCTTATGCCACTTTTGGCGCTTTCTTTCATCATAGCAGAATGCCGGCAAAATTTCAATCATCATTCCACGAATATCGTATCATTCACGCTAAAGGAACAATTTAACTTTATGTTTTCGAGAAAGTAATGGCCCGCCCTCCAAAAAGGAAGGAAACTGGAAAAACAAAAAACGCCCCGAAATTCTAACAATTCCAGGGTGTTTTGGAGCTGGTGGCCGGACTTGAACCGGCGACCTGCTGATTACGAATCAGCTGCTCTACCGACTGAGCCACACCAGCCCATCACGACAGCGCCATTTTTCGAGCGCTGTTTTATCTTAGCACAAAATGCCGGTCAAGTCAAGAGTAAATTCAAGATTTTACACGCCTGACATACCGGCAAAGGACGTGAGGAAATCCTCCGAACTATTCGCCGGGTATGGACGGCATAAATATACGCCCGGATAACGCGGCAAAAACTCTGCATAAGCAGCATGTGCGCAAACATTGTCTGTAAAAATACCGAACACAGTCGGGCCACTCCCGCTCATGGCAGCACCAAGCGCTCCGCGTGCAAGCATACGCCGCTTAATCTCCAGAATTTCAGGACACTCTGCCGCTGTAACGTCCTCCATAACGTTAAAAAGTCCGGCCGCGATATCGGAAACCGTGCCACGTGCCAACGCGCCAATCATTGCCTCCGTGTCAGGGCGGCGTGTAATTTCCCGCTTGTCAAGCGCGGCAAAGACAGACGGCGTTGATACAGCAACATCGGGTTTGACCAGAAGAATGGTACAGTCAGGCATGGGGCTAAGTGGAGAAAGGATCTCTCCCACCCCGCGTGCAAGCATTGTACCGCCGGAAATGCAGAAAGGAACATCGGCGCCAACGCAGAGCCCTATTTTTTGCAACTCTTTTTCAGAAAACCGGGTGTTATAAATAAAATCAAGCGCGCGGATGACCGCCGCCGCATCTGTGCTGCCGCCTGCCAGTCCTGCCATTACAGGAATCCGTTTTTCGATTGCAACGGAAACGCCGCTTTCCAAAATCCCGGAAGCTTCATAAAACGCCTGAATAGCCTTATAAACCAAATTTCGTTCGTCACAGGGAATATTTTTCACATTGCTACGCAGTTCAATTCCCGCATCTGTTCCCGTTTCAATAGAAAGTATATCGTGCAAGCTGATGCTCTGCATGACCATCAGCAGCTCATGATACCCGTTCTGAAGCTTTTTCACAACATCAAGCGTCAAATTAATCTTGGCGTGTGCCGCAATGCTGACCCGCATACGGTTGACAACCTCCTGTTATTCCATGATGATCGGTTCGTGTTTTGAAAAATATGACACGACTCGCAGACCATACGCCTCTGCCAGCTCGCGTGCTTCCAGAACGCCCGCTCCGACATCGGCCGCCTGGTGCGCATCG
>URVL01000070.1 GCA_900551265.1 uncultured Eubacteriales bacterium
TCCGCCTGCAATTGGGATGGTTTATCCACAAATGTCCTGGCTGTCTCCACCGGACTCTTTAACTCTATGTTCATCTTGTGGCTGCGGTGCATATACAGAATCTGGCCAATGACCCTTTTCTGGTCCTTCCGCTCCACAATCTTATCCACAAATCCATGCTCCAGCAGAAATTCAGAACGCTGGAACCCTTCCGGCAGCTTCTGCCCAATGGTCTGCTCAATGACCCTGGGACCCGCAAAACCAATCAGCGCATGAGGCTCTGCCAGGATAATGTCGCCCAGCATGGCAAAAGACGCGGTAACGCCGCCGGTTGTGGGGTCAGTTAAAACCGTCAGGTAAAAAAGACCGGCTTCACTGTGACGGCCAACGGCCGCGCTGGTTTTTGCCATCTGCATCAGGGAAAGTATTCCCTCATGCACGCGTGCACCGCCGGAGACCGTGTATCCGACCACGGGGAGCCGGGCCTTTGTGGCATATTCAAAAAGGCGCGTAATTTTTTCCCCGACCGTAGCGCTCATACTGCCCATCATAAAACGCGGCTCCATCACAAACAGTGCGGCCTCATGTCCGCCGATGGTACAGCGGCCTGTGACGACAGCCTCACGTTCGCCCGAGGCCTTACGCGCTGCTTCCAATTTTTCTGCGTAATGCGGAAATGAAAGCCTGTCACAGGCGTCCACATCCGCATCGTGTTCGGCAAAACTGCCCTCATCTGTAATGAACGCGATACGCTCGCGCGCATTCAGCCGGAAGTGGTAGCCGCACCCCGGACACACAGAATGGTTCTCATGCAGCTCGCTGACAAAAAGGGCGCGTTTGCATCCCGGGCAGGCCGTCATGAGACGGTCCGGAATGGAAGGAAGCAGATCGCCGCTCTTTTTTTGTGGCGCCGCTTCGCCTTCCAGGGAGAGTTTCGGCTTAATAAAAGAATTTTTATTGAACATGAAAACGTCCTCTTAGTTGAGCCGCGTGGACGGCTCTAAATAGCGGTTGACAAAATCCGTCGTATAACTTCCATCGCGGAAGGCAGGTTCGGAGATCAATTCAATTTGCAGTTCGCGGTTATTGTCGATCCCGTCGATTACCGTTTCACACAGTGCGGCGTTCATTTTACGAATCGCCTCGGCACGTGTCTGCGCATGGACAATCAGTTTGCCCACCATAGAGTCATAAAAGGGCGGGATACGGTAGCCCTGGTAGAGCGCCGTATCAAACCGGACCCATGGCCCGCCGGGTATGTGCAGAAGAGAGACCGTTCCGCAGCTGGGACGGAAACCGTGCCGGGGATCCTCCGCATTGATCCGGCACTCAATGGCATGGCCGCGCAAAACGATATCGTCCTGCGTAAAATCCATGGGCATATCCGCCGCAACGCGGATCTGCCATTTTACAAGATCCATGCCTGTTACCATTTCCGTGACAGGGTGTTCGACCTGCAGTCTTGTATTCATTTCCATAAAGTAAAAGTTATGCGCCGTATCGAGAAGAAACTCGATGGTTCCCACACCGCGGTAAGCCACGGCACGCGCCGCCTTGACGGCGGCTTCCATCATATGAGACCGCAGTTCCTCATCGACCGCAGGCGAGGGACTTTCTTCAATCAGCTTCTGGTTTTTTCGCTGCATGGAGCATTCACGCTCACCCAAACACACAACACCGCCGAAATTATCGCATAAAAGCTGCATTTCAATATGTTTGACCGGTGAGAGATATTTTTCCAAATACACCGCGCCGTCGCCAAACGCACTGGCTGCCTCGCTTGTAGCGGCAAGAAAAGCAGGGAGCAGCGCATCCTCGTGCTCCACAAGCCGGATCCCACGGCCACCGCCGCCGGAGCGGGCCTTGACAAGCAACGGAAAACCGATTGTCCGCGCCGCAGCGAGCGCCTCCTCTTCTATTGAGACAATGTCGCTGCCGGGCACCACGGGCACGCCGGCTTCCCGCATGGTACGGCGCGCCTCGTCCTTATCTCCCATGCGCTCGATTACCTCTGCCGGCGGGCCGATAAAAACCAGGCCGCATTCTGCGCACAAGCGCGCGAAGCGGGCATTTTCGGAGAGAAGTCCATAGCCCGGATGGATGGCTTCAGCGCCCGTCAGCACAGCGGCTGACAGGATGGCCTGCATATTGAGGTAACTTTCCCGCGCGGGCGCCGGGCCAATACAGATACTCTCGTCGGCAAAACTGACGTGCAGCGCGTCACGGTCCGCTTCGGAATAAACGGCAACGGTTGCGATACCCATTTCCTTGCAGGCTCTGATAATACGGACGGCAATTTCGCCGCGGTTTGCAATCAATATTTTAGAAAACACCGGTCAGCGTCCCTCCGTAATGGCGAAAGAGAGATCCCCTTCGCAGCACAGCTTTCCGCCGACCGTCGCACGCGCATGTGCGAAATAGAACGGGTGCTTACTCCGCGTCAGACTTGCGCTGACCTCAATTGTATCGCCCGGGCGGACCATTTGACGGAACTTGACCCGGTCAAGACCGGTATAGTACGCCGTTTTTCCTTCCAGGAGGTTCCCAAGCAGAACGGCGCAGGCCTGTCCCATAATTTCGCACTGGATCACGCCGGGCACGACGGGGTTATTGGGGAAATGCCCCTGCAAAAACCATTCGTCTCCGCGGACGGTGTAACGTCCGTGCGCTACACCGTCCGCGTCCTCATAAATTTCATCGACGAGCAGCATGGGTTCACGATGGGGAAGCAGGTTTTTAATTTCATTTCTGTCCATAAAGTCCTCCGATGTGGCTGAAAATGCCAGGCTGACTGAATCCTAACATCACTATTGTTAGATTGGCTCTTTAAATGATCTTAAAGAGCGTTTGACCGAATTCGACAATATCGCCGTTTGTGGCGCAGATGTCCACTACTTCACCGTCGCACTCTGCCGTAATTTCATTCATAAGTTTCATGGCTTCAATGATACAGAGTGTGTCTCCTTCATGCACCCGGCTGCCGATGGTGACAAACGGTTCACGATCGGGAGCCGGCGCGGCATAAAAGACACCGACCATCGGGGATGCGACGAGCTTTACGTTGTTAAAATCCATGCCGGGGTTTTCGTCCGGCGCGGGGGTGGAAACCGCCGGAGCAGATGGAACAACGGCCTGCGGCGCTGGCTGCATGTTTTGTTGTACAACCGGTGCCTTTTCCAACTTAATGATACAGTCGTTCTCCTGGATTTCAAGAGACGTCAGCCCGGTTTCCTGCATGAGGCGGGCAAGCGCTTTGACGGTAGATGGTTTTGTATTCATGGGTTATCCTCCGAATGCGCGCAGGGCCAGACAGCCGTTATGCCCGCCGAAGCCAAGCGACGTGGAAAGTGCCGCCGTGAAATTGCCTTCGCGGCAGACATTTGGGATGTAGTCCAGATCACATGCCGGATCCGGTTCTTTGTAATGAATGGTTGGAGGCGCGACATGGCGCGCCAATGTGAGCGCAGACGCGATCGCTTCCACAGCGCCGGCAGCGCCCAGCATATGTCCTGTCATGCTCTTGGTAGACGAAATTGCGGCGCGGCGTGCCATGTCTTCACCAAGACCGAGCTTCAGTGCCAGCGTTTCAGAACTGTCGTTTAGCGGCGTACCCGTGCCGTGTGCGTTGACATAGAGCCGGTCGTCCGCAGTGATGCCGCCTTCCCGTGCGGCCTGCTCAATAGCGCGTGCGGCACAGGTTCCGTCGGGAAGCGGAGCGGTCATATGGTAAGCGTCGCAGGTGTTGGCGTAACCGGTAATTTCCGCGTAAACCTTTGCGCCTCGTAAAACGGCGTGTTCATATTCTTCCAGCACCATCACGCCGGCACCTTCTCCCATGACAAAACCGCTGCGGCGCGCGTCGAAGGGGAGAGAGGCGGCGTTTGGATCCTCAGAGAGAGAAAGCGCCTGACTGTTTGTAAACCCCGCGACGGCAAGCGGTTCAATGGTTGCCTCTGCGCCGCCGGCAAAAATGGCGTCCGCATAGCCATGTGCAATGGCGCGAAAAGCTTCGCCGATAGCATGCGTAGAAGTGGCGCAGGCAGTGACAACAGGCAGACAGGGCCCCTGTGCGTGATAGGCAATGGCAATGGTACCGGCGGCCATATTGCCGATCATCATTGGCACGAAAAAGGGAGAAACACGCGCGGGGCCCCGCTTTAAGAGCTTTTCCGTCTCAGCGACAAATGTGTGCATGCCGCCGATGCCGCTGCCGACGTAAACGCCGAGGCGTTCCGGCGCAACGGTCCCGGAGATGCCGCTGTCGGCGGCGGCCTGCCAGGCCGCCGCCATGGCATACTGCGTATAGAGATCCATATGACGTGCAGACGGCACGTCAATACCGTAATCCGCGGGCTTGAAGCCGCGTACTTCACCCGCCAGTTTGACCTTGAATTCCGTCGTGTCAAAGCGGTCCAGCGTATCGATGCCGCAGACGCCGTTGATCAGATTATCCCAGAAAGTTTTCAGATCGTTACCAACAGGCGTAATGACGCCAAGGCCGGTAATGACGACTCGTTTCATAGTTGATGCCTCCGTGTTACATGGCAAGCCCGCCGTCAACTTGTATGACGGTGCCTGTGATATAGGATGCGGCCGGAGAACAAAGGAAACCGGCTAATGCCGCGACTTCCTCCGGACGGCCGGGACGGCGCATGGGGATCATGGGAATCATTGCCTCATGTGCCTTTTCCGGCATGGCGTTTGTCATATCGGTTTCGATCATGCCGGGCGCAATGGCGTTGCATGTGACGCCGCGCGGCGCAAGTTCCTTTGCAATACTTTTTGTCAGACCAATAATCCCGGCCTTGGCGGCTGCATAGTTTGCCTGGCCCGCGTTGCCGGTCAATCCGACAATAGACGAAATATTAACGATTCTCCCGGCACGGCGGCGGACAAAACCGCCGTAACAATGCCGGATCAAGTGAAATGCACCTTTTAAGTTGACGTCGATTACGCGGTCGAAGTCCTCTTCCTTGAGTTGTGAGGCAAGGCGGTCGCGCGTAATGCCGGCGTTATTGACCAGCGCATAGACAGGACCAAGCTCCGACGTCACGCGTTCAATCAGCGCGCCGGTCTCTGTAAAGTCCGAAACGTCGCAGGCATAGCACGCCGCACGAACGCCGAGCGCCTCTGCGGCGCTGCGCGTTTCTTCCGCCGCGGCTGCGTTTCCGGCATAGACGATGGCAATGTCCATGCCCTGCCGGGCGAGTTCCAGCGCGATGGCCCGCCCAATGCCGCGAGACGCGCCGCTGACAAGTGCAATTTTATTTTCAGACATACTTTTTATACCTTCAGCGCGGCAATGGCTGCCGCAAGCGTTTCCTCATTTTCTACATGCAGCGCAAGCTCGGCGCCACCGATTTTTCCCATGAAGCCGGTGAGCGTCTTGCCGGCGCCGACCTCAATAAACCTGGTAAATCCTGCTTCCAGAAGCGTTTCTATCGTATGCTGCCAGCGAACAGGGGTTTTGACCTGGAGCGCAAGCAGACGGGCAGCATCTCCGTAAGGCCGTGCGTCTGTATTGGCGTAAAGAGGGATGCGCGGCGCCGCAAAGGAGAGCGACGCCAGATAGTCCTCCAAACCGCGCGAGGCCTCCTCCATGAACGGCGAGTGGAAAGCGCCGCCGACTTTCAGGCGCACGGTGCGTCCGCGCGCGGCGGCGACGTCTGCTTCAAATGCAGCGAGCTGTTCGGGAATGCCGGAGACAACCGTTTGTCCGGGACAATTATAGTTGACGGGGAATACTTTGTCATATTTGGATGCAAGCTCCTCGACTTTGGCGGCGTCGAGCCGCAGTACCGCGTCCATTGCGCCGGGATGGGCTTCCGCCGCGGCCTGCATGAGCTCGGCACGGCGGCAGACAAGCCGGAACGCGTCGTCAAAACACAAAATGCCGGCAAAGGCCACCGCCGCAACCTCGCCAAGCGAAAAGCCGGCGGCAGCTTCGGCCTCGACGCCGGCTTCACGGAGCGCTTCGGCACAGGCAAGGTCAACGGTAAAAAGGCAAGGCTGAGTGTTCGCCGTGACGGCGAGCTCTTCTGCCGAACCTTCAAAACACTGCCGGAGCGTACCGGGACGCAGGCGCTCCGCAGCATCAAACACGGCGCGTGCCGCTGCGGAGGCATCATAAAGGCTGCGCCCCATGCCGGGATACTGCGACCCCTGCCCTGCAAACAGGAAGGCGATTTTTCCCATTTTTTAGTCCTCCGTCACGAAACGTGTGGCGCCGCGCAGGATTTCCTCTGCCTCGCGGAACATATCGCGAATGATATCGGCGGATGGCTTTTCATCGTGGATCATGGAGGCACATTGTCCTGCCATCAATCCACCGTTTACAACGTCGCCGTCGCGCGCCGCTTTACGCAGGGAACCGGCTCCGAATTCACTGATTTCTTCGTCTGTAATGGACGTATCATACTCCATTTCATAGAAGCGGCGGCTGAATTTGTTTTTGAGCGAACGCACCGGATGGCCGAGGCGTTTTCCTGTGACGATGGTATCAATGTCGCGCGCGTCGAGAATCTTCTGCTTGTAATTCGGATGTACGGTGCATTCCGTAGCCGTGAGGAATCTGGTGCCGCACTGTACGCCGACCGCGCCCAGCATAAATGCCGCTGCAATGCCGCGTCCGTCGGCAATACCGCCTGCCGCCACGACGGGAATCTTTACGGCGTCTACGACCTGCGGTACGAGCGTCATCGTCGTCAGATCTCCCACATGGCCGCCGGACTCTCCGCCCTCTGCGACGACAGCGCATGCGCCCATGCGTTCCAAACGGTGCGCAATAGCCGTAGACGGTACGACGGGGATGACCTTAATTCCTGCGTCGGTCCAGGGCTGCATATATTTTGACGGCATACCGGCACCGGTAATTACGACAGGAACGTGCTCGTCAATGACAATCTGCGCCACTTCGTCTACAAACGGGCTCATCAGCATGATATTGACACCGAAGGGCGTCTCGGGATTGGTTAAAAGCGTTCTGCAGCGGGCGATTTCTCCGCGGAGATATTCGCCGTTTGCGTTCATGGCGGAAATGACGCCAAGGCCTCCGGCGTTTGACACGGCGGAGGCAAGCTCTGCATCCGAAATCCAGGCCATACCGCCCTGGAAAATGGGATAACGGATGCCGAGCAGATCACAAAGAGGTGTGCGGATCATCTTACAGGCTCCTGTCGATAAGCTCAACGAGCTCGCGGACGGTCTTCAGGTTGGAATCCAGCTCGATGGAAATGCCGAATTCATCTTCCAGACTCATCACGATTTCAACGGTATCGAGGGAGTCAAGCCCCAGATCTTCAAACGTGGAGTCCAGGGTAATCTCGGACACATCGATGTCCTTATATTCTGCGAGAATTTTTGCGGTTTTTTCGAAAGTCATAGTGATTTCCTCCAATCATGTAATCGTTTTCTTTTTAATGTATGACAGCGGCCCGGGGCCGGTGTTACCAAAAGACAAAAAAGACGCTGCTTACGCTGCTTACCAGGTGAGAAGGCATGCGCCTGTGGTAAGCCCCGCGCCGAAGGCGCTCATGGCAATGCGTTCGCCTCGCGTAAGCCTGCCTGCCCGGTTTAATTCGTCAAGCAGGAGCGGGACGCTGGCGGAAGAGGTATTGCCATAATGTTCAAGATTATGCGGAAACTTTTCCGGAGGTTGATGCAGACGGGTACGAACTGCTTCAAGAATACGCAGATTTGCCTGGTGCAGCACAAAATGATCGATCTCGTTGACGTCGAGTCCTGCGGCTTTGCACAGCGCGCGGATATCTTCCGTGGCCGACGAAACTGCAAATTTATAAACTTCCTGCCCGTTCATGGAGAGCGGTTCATACGTACGTCCGCTTTTGTCATAGGGACAGTTTCCGGCCGTATTATAGGAGTGGAGCACATCGACATTGGATGCCGTATGCATCCGGAAGAGCGTGTCTTCTCCGCCGGACGTGACGACGCAGGCCGCGGCCGCGTCTCCAAAGAGGACACAGGTTGCGCGATTTGTCCAGTCTACCATACGCGTCGGCTCCTCCGCGCATACGATGAGGATGTTCTGGTAATTTCCACGCGCGAGGTAAGCATCCGCCATTTCAAGCGCATAGACGAATCCTGCGCAAGCGCCGTTAACATCGAGGCAGGGGCACACCGCACCGGTCATCCCCTGGATCACACAGGACAGGGCGGGCGTCATAAACCGGTTATAGACCGTCGAGCAGATCAAAAAGTCGATATCCGCCATGGCAAGCCCCGCATTTTCCACCGCCAGCCGCGCGGCGTCCGCCGCCAGGGCCTCCAGATTACCGTCGTGAATATGGCGTTCCTCAATGCCGGTTCGCGTACGGATCCATTCGTCCGATGTGTCAAGAAAGCTTTCAAGCGCCGTGTTGGGGATGACAAGTTGCGGCACGGCACTGCCGGTTCCAATAATTTTCATAGTATTATTCTACCTTTTCCCATTATTGCCTGTGTTCAGACAGCTCAAGCTGATGCTTAATAAAATTCGCCATGTTTTTAAGTGCAGAGAGAAGGACGGGCTTTTGCTCCTCATCAACGCCCTTGATAAAGGCCCGTATCATGTGTTCATGGAAATACCGGTGCATGGAGTTGACTTTTTCCCCTATGCGCGTCAATTCAACGCAGACGACACGTCCGTCCGTTTCGGAACGGCGCTTGACAACATACCCTTTCTTCTCCAGCTTTTTGATGGCGATGGTCATGGAAGGCAATGTCACCTGGTGCTCCTGCGCAATGTCGCTGATGGAACAGCCGAACGGACGTCTCTGCCAGACGGTCTCCAAAATATGGAGTTCGCTGATGGAAAGCTGCTGGCCGCTTTGAAACAGAAGCTGCTCTTCAAGCCTTTGAATAGAATCATAGATACCGTTAAATGTGCTGTTTAGCTCGGAAGCATAGGCGTCCAGCATGAAAAACCTCCGTGACAACCAATGATTAGATTGTTTAATTAGTTTATCTAATCATATAACAAAAGACACCCCTTGTCAAGACGAAAAATTGCAGATACGGTAATCTCTGCATCAAAATCGAAGGTTAGAACGAAAAATCAGAGAATTCGGCAAAAAATATTTATATCTGTGGCGGAATACGCCGTAGCTTTCGTTGATAGAGCACGCCGGTAAGGTCCGCCAGCAGCCAGCCAATGGGGACGGAGACCCAAATCCCCACCACGCCAATGGCGGGAATGGAGGAGAGCAAATAGGCGAGAAGGACGCGGGTACCCAGTGAAATCACGGTAAGCACAACAGAGATCCCCGGCCGGTGGATGGCGCGATAATAGCCGTAAAGGAGAGCGAGCAGGCCAATCCCAAAGTAGCAGGAGCCTTCAATTCTTAGATATTGAACGCCGACGGCGAGAATATCGGTTTCTCCCGGCTGTACAAACAGCCCAATCAGGGGACGGGCAAATATACAAACGAACGCGCTGATCGTCACACAGAAAACCAGTGCGGTTAAAACAGCGCTTTTCACACCCTTTTGTATCCGGTCGTGCCGTCCGGCTCCGTAATTTTGGGCGATAAACGTAGAAAATGCATTTCCGAAATCCTGAGCGGGCATGTGCGCAAAGGAATTGATTTTGACGGCCGCAGCAAACGCCGCCATAACGACGGTACCAAAGCTGTTTACAAGGCCCTGTATGAGCAGGATGCCGAAGTTCATAATGGATTGCTGAACAGAGGTTAAGAAAGAAAGACTGGCAATTTCACGGACAATCCCGGCATCCCAGCGCAAGTGACGCTTTGCAGGCCGCAGGGAGGGAACGCGGAGCAGCACATACCCCGCCATACCAAAACCCGATACAAACTGCGCGATGACAGTGGCTGCCGCTGCGCCCTGTACGCCCCAGGGAAACACCAGGACAAACAGCAGATCCAGTCCGACATTTAAAACGGAGGCGATTCCAAGAAAGACAAGCGGCACGATGGAATTACCGACAGCGCGCAGAAGGCTTGCAAAGTAATTATAAAGAAAAGTTGCGCTGATGCCGATGAAGATGATAAGAAGATATTCTTTCATGCGCGGCACAACCTCGTTCGGAACCTGCAGAGCGGCGACAATCAGGTCAAGTCCCAGGAACACAGCAACGTTTAAAAGAACGGTAACGGCGGCAATGAAGGTGAACGAAAGAAAAAGACTGTTTTTTAGCCGCTCCATATCGCGCCGTCCGTACTGCATGGAGAAGACGGCGCCGCTGCCCATGCAGAGCCCCAGAAGGATCGACGTGAGGAAAGTCATGAGCGTATAGGAAGACCCCACCGCGGCAAGGGCTTCTGAGCCCAAATAGCGTCCGACTACCCAGGTATCTGCAACGTTGTAACATTGTTGCAGCAGATTACCGAGCATCAGGGGAAAGGAGAAGCGCAGCAGGCTGCTGGTAATAGGTCCTTCGGTAAAATCTTTTTGCATAATTATGCCTTTCAGACAGTGATGGGGAAACGCGAAAATTTACATTATATACGTTCAAGCAGAGTAAGCTGCGGCAAAGTATCCGAAACCGTCAGTTCCAGCCGCCAGCCGTGCCCAAACGCGGGCTGCCACTCGTAGAAACCACGTTTTTCCGTGCAAAAAGAATCCAATATCGCACAGATAGTACCGCCATGGCAGACAATACAGGCGCTGCCCGCGTCCGTTTCCGCTGCGAACGCCTTGAACCCGTCGCAAACGCGGGTATAAAAAGTATTCCGGCTCTCACCCCATGGACAGGTGCAGTCGCCGGACTCATCGGTGATCCACTTGATATAGTAGGGGTCAAAGCGAAGCGTTTCATAGGATTTTCGCTCAAAAAGCCCGAAATCCATCTCACGAAGGCTGGGCAACGTGACGCGCCGTGCGGCGCGGCAGAGAATATCCGCCGTTTCCCGCGTTCTGTGCATACCGGTATCCGCCGCAACGTCGAATCGGGGAAGCGGACGCGTGCTTGCCAGAGCGCGGAGCTCTTCTATCCCTGCGGGAGAAAGATGCCAATCCGTCGAACCGCAATAGAGATGGTCTTCATTTGCTTTTGTGCGGCCGTGGCGAAGTAAAAACAGTTCCATAAAGGCGCCTCATGTGAAT
>URVL01000071.1 GCA_900551265.1 uncultured Eubacteriales bacterium
CCACGCAGCATGAAGCGGCATAGGCATTTGGGCAATATTATTGATTTACAAACTCAATATTGAGATTGCCATTATTAACAGATACATTTAATGTCTTTTCTCCCTCGTCTTTATTATCCGGCAAATTGCTCTCGCCTTTTTTGATTTCTGTATGAATGGCAAAGTCGTCATAACTGCCTGTAACTGCTCCCGAAATATTCCCGTTTTTGCTCGTCAAGGATAGAGATTTTCCTACATTCAAGTTTTCAAAAGTGATATTTCCACCGTTAGAAGAAAGGCTGATATTTCCTGTCACGCTCAAAGTGGGGAGTGTAATGTCCTCGTTTGTTGTGGAGAGCGTAAGATTTTCTAAAAGTGCGTCCGGTAGCTGCAACGATATTTTCCGTTCTTCGGCAGAGGGTTTTCCCCCAATATAATCCGTCCACTCTTTATCACTTGCGCTTGCCATAACCAGCACATTTTCATCAGAAACAGAAATATCGTAATACTCTTTGCTGTTTTCAGAATATTGAATATAAACTTGTTCGTCTTCTGACAACGACACCTCAATTTCTCGATTCTCCACATCAAGATTAATTTCATTGATTTGTGTATCCGATGTGTAGTTTTTTTCTTCAAAAGGTTCGCTGTTATTCGAACAGCCTGACAAAAGGAAACTGCTCAATACAAGAGACAGCACAAGTACAATAACTTTCTTCATAGTGATTCCTCCATAGTTTTATCAATTGAAATTACAAATTTAATTCATAGCAAGATTCATCATTACTCGTCTTTCCTGTGAACTGAAATCCGAAAGAAAGGCCCTGTTTTTTCGCAATTTCATTTGCGGCATCTATCCTCAAGATTACGTTCTTAACGCCTTGAATTTTCAGGCCTTTCAAGATATGCGCTAAGGCTTTTTCCTCAAGCCCTTTTTGTTGAAATTGATAGTCTATCATAAAGCGGCAGATGGTCACTGTATCGGCCTGATCTTCTTCACGCTGATACATAAAAAAACCAATCAGCGCATTGTTGTTATAAATAGCGTTGGGGTGCATTTCCGGATCATATTTTGCTTCCGCTATGGAAATTGCATTGCAGCGTAAATATTCTTCCATAGTCGTGCCCACGCGATTCTGATTTGCCGTTAATTTGCACACATCCAATATATTTTGTGCGTCAACTGCTTTTATCCGAACCATGGCTATTCCTCTTAACTATAACGTCTTTCTTTTTAAGACCGCAAGCCCTCCGAGAGATAATGCGGTACTTAGTAACAGACAAATACAAATGTGCAGGAGCGCATTGCTGTTAAGCATAATCATCTGAAAAAATTCGGATAAAAGAGCCCGCAATGATGCGACCGGCGTAAAAACACAAATAATTGCAACAAACACCGCGTCAGCCAGCCACCCATACCACCGTGTCTGCATGGATAACAGTACATGGAGGAAAAACATAACAAGCAGTAAAAAGACCATCTGCTGTAATCCGGCAACGATTATCCCGTTTTCCGTCCATTTACACACGTCCATCATATTAATCACTGTTTGCGCTGCATATATGGGGTCGATCAATAAATGTATGACTATGTTGACAAGAGAAATACAAAATGCCAAAAACCCATAGCTGATTAGACAACCGAAAAAGTAATCTTTTTTGCTCGCGCCCAAATGCATTAACTTTGTGAAATCATAAAGCACAAAAAAGAATGGGGTTAACACAGCAAGCAGCCAGGTATAATTTCCGTTACTCAAAACAACATCACCGGAAGATGTGGCGCAAAGTACCACCAGAGCTGTGATAATGAAACCGATTTTATTGCTTGCAAGCAGACGTTTTACGATCGCAAAAATAGCTGTCATCTTGTTGCACCTCCTTTATGTCCGACCATTTGTATAAAGAAATCCTGCAGGGACAGCGGTTGAATTTCCAATGAGGCAGATGGTTCCGGCGGGTTGTCAAAGATATAGCTTGTTACAAGACCGCCAACGGTATCTTCTCCGATGATATTTCGGTTTTGAGTTGCGGCTTCCACGTCTTTTTGAAGTCCGCTGACACGAAACGCCTTCCTCTCAACCGATTGCAATGTATCAAAAAAACACACGCTTCCTCTATCGATAATGATCAACTTTTGAATCGTCCTTGCAATTTCTTCAATGATATGGGTAGAAACGATAATTGTTCGCGGGTGTTTCTGAAAACTTTCTGTCAGCATATCATAAAATTCCACACGCATAATGGCGTCGAAGCCAAGAACAGGCTCGTCTAAAAGAATAACACGCTTATTGCTTGCCAAACAGATAATCGTAGACACCATTGTTTTCATGCCGAGAGACAGATGATGGAACTTCTTTTTCTCGTCCAACTCAAAACGTTCCATCATTTCCGAAGCAAAGTCATAATCATAGTTTGGGTTTACTTCGGAAGCAATCCGCAGCAGCTTCCGTACTGAAAGATTAAAATGTTTTGCAAAGTTTTCGATGTAACTAACGCCTGTGTCCAATGTGGACGTTGTTATTGTCTTTCCATCAACTTTAATCATGCCGTTTGTAATGTTCTGATATCCGGCAATCGATTTGAGAAGCGTTGTCTTGCCTGCGCCGTTTCTGCCCAGCAAACAGTAGATCCCCGGTTCGTCAATCGACAAGGTAATGTTTTTTAGTACAGTTGCCTGCCCGTACTGTTTTGTTACTTGTTTGAGTTCTATCATCCGGCCATTCCTCCTAAACAGCATTGCAATATCTATTGCTTTTCGCAATATCGTATGCTAAAATGGATTATAAACCTTTGTATAACACAAAAGTCAATAGGGGAAAATAGAAATGAAGAAATATTTTTCAGTTGGAGAAGCCGCAAAGGCTGTCCATACAACGAGCGAAACGCTGCGGCATTATGACCGCATTGGATTAGTAAAACCAAGCAAAAAAGACGAATGGACCAGGTATCGTTATTACACCGAGCAGGATATCGTTCGGTTGAATACTGTACGTGCTTTACAACTTATGGACTTGCCTTTGCAGGAGATCAAAAAGGTTTTAGAATATGACGATCTAGAAAAGATTGTGGACTTCTTAGCGCAGGCAGAAAAAAAGGCTGATGAAAAAATAACAGCACTCCAGTACAGCAAATCAAAGATTCAGTTAGCAAAAGCGGATTATGAAAAAAAATTGCAGGGACAGCAAAAGTTCAATGGTATTTTTCTCAAAGATGTTCCAGAGCGCGTCATCCTGCTTTCAGACACCTTAGAAGTGCCGACACTCGATAACCTGTGGAATTATCTCAATCATTTTTATGAAAAAGTGACGCCTGCCTTGACAGAGCAATTTTCCTTTGAGGATTTAGCAGGTATCTATACCAGCAATGGCGTATCGAGGCTCTTCGCCGTTTGTACTCGTTATGTAAATGTAGACGGATTAAAGGTACTGCCAAAAGGAAAATACTTATGTGCTAACTGCACGGAAGAAACTAGAGAACAAATGTTGCGCGAATTAATACACATGGCCAAAACGAAATATGACGTAGAACCGACATTTACAGTACAGCTCATTGTTGTGTCAGGTATCTTGCTATGGAATTACGAAGTACAGGTTTATGTGGATAGATAGCGTACATGTATTTGGAGCTTCGTTGGAAAACTAAAACAAAACGGAAATAGGCGGACAGCCTCAGGGAAAAAAGCAGGACGGTATGGCAAAATGCCATACCGTCCTGCAAAATACAGTTGCTTCCTTTCTAGATACGTGCCCACAATACGCCAGGTATTTTAGATTTTCCCTTACTGTTCTTCTGAATTTTCAAACGTTTCCCACAACATGTCATAAACCGCATCCATATTGTCCTGCGAATACTCAATTTCTGCGGAGTACATACGAAAGAGTTCCGTCTGATCACAGACAGAAAAGCCATCGTACTTTTCATACCAGGCTGCGCCTGCCAAACGTAAAAAGCGGCAAGATAAAACCGCAAAAGCCACTTTGCCCGCCAAATCGCCGTCTTCAAGCGCCTCCGGCACATGACGGTAAAGAAAATATGCAAGCATATTCTGATACTCGGCCTTTCGTTCCATCATACGGCGCTCAAACGCTGAACGGTCCGCTGTTTTCCCATACGTAAGCACGATATGCAGCACATCCGTCCAAGTCTCATCCAAACGTTCAAGATCCAGATAAAACAACGCCCACTCCTCTGCCGTGCGGTTCGGGATAGTTGTATCTGCCAGCCGCAAAACTTCACGTTCCATTTCGTCCAAGGAACGATCGTCCTGGTAGACCGCCGAAAAGAGGCGGTCCCGCAATTGATAGAGCAGATCCGCCCAATTCCGCTCGCGTCTCTGTTCCTCCGTAAGAACAGGCGGCTCTGCGGCCTTCCCGCAATCCATACCATTGTGTATGAGCACAAGCGGCGTACGTTGGGATAACATCAGTCGCGCAGCCTCTTCGCAGCACGCGCCAAGCCCCATCTCAACCCGATCCGGCCAGAAATTTCGAAAACGCGGATGGTCCCGGCAAATCTGGCAAAGATAATCCTGTCCCTGCGTCAACAGCAAAGCGCACAGGTTCTCGCCGGTCAGGCAGGGACAGCGGCCCTCGTCATCCAGAATAAAATGCGGCGGGTCTCCCGCAATTTGACGGCGCAGGCGGTCTCCCAATTCCCCGGGAATTTTCTGATACCGCGCCGCAGTTTCTTCGTCAATGTCAATTTTCCATCCAATGCAGCAGTTATGCCGGCATGCGTCGGCGACGCACTGGAATTCTTCATAATAGGCTGGGACAATCATGGTCTAAAGCGCCTCTTTTTCCTTTTTTACAACCAACCGGGACATTATCGGGAACTCCTTTCCTTCAAAGAAGAATATCCTCCAGTACGCGCTTCGGCACATGCAGTGTGCCATCCTGCGTTAAATGGTACTTGTAACGGCCCTCTTCCATGGGATAAATCTCTGAATTTTGCGCCGGATACCCCATAGCGATAGCCAGCACAGGCACGATCGGTTCCGGCAGTGCAAGCGATGCCTTTAGTCCGGGCTTGTCATGCAGCGCCATCAGACAAGTGGCGACACCCTTTTCCCACGCTGCCAGTGCAATTGTCTGTGCAGCGATTCCCACGTCAATATCATAGTTCTGCGGACGGATTGACGTATCAGCCGTAATGATGATATACGCCGTAGGGCGTTCATCTGGCGCCGGATCACCTGCGGGCGCAATGGCAACTGCCCAGCGCAGGTATGGGAAGACTGCGTCCACATGCGCCTGATCCACAATCTTATATTTTAAAGGCTGCATATTCGCGGAACAGGGACCTACCCGCGCGTCGTCTACCAACTCACGCAAAATAGCAAGCGAAACAGGTTCCTGTGTAAATTTTCGGATTGTGCGGCGTGTGTGAATTGTGTCTTTTACAGTCATATATAGACCTCCGGGTTTTCCTTTATACTTTACTCAGCAGCCAATTTGTATCGGCCGTCATCTTATGAAGGATGCCGCCAACCCGCTCGGGCGGGTTGTCATGCAAATACCGATGCCAGAACAAAAACGCGGCATTCAGCGATGAAAGCGTCATATCGCACCGAATCGTTTCTGGATCGGCAGAGATTCCAATTGCCTCAGCGGCAGCACAGTAGCTCTCGATCAGCGCATCCGCATTCAGCGAAGCGCCGTCGGCCGACAAACGGCTAAGGAAAAATGCAATATCTCCGGCAGGCGTTCCAATATTCACGCTCTGCCAGTCGCAAACAAGAAGTTCGCCGCGTTCATTCAACAGCAGGTTATCGCAGTGAAAGTCTCCATGCGTCAGCATGCAAGTCTGCGGATGAAAACACTCGTTGACCATATCAAAGTGTTTCGCTACAAACGCAGCGTCGCCGGTATTAAATCGGCCCCCATGTTCTGCAAGCACACTTTTCCATCCCTCCAGGCATTCCTGCAGACGCTCCGGCGGCAGGGCAGTATAAAAGCGCTTTGGCGCATCCAGAAAATCCGGCACAGGAAGGGCATGAATTTGAGCCAATATCTGCATGATCCCGGCCAGCCGGGGGACCGCCTCCTCGTGCTCCAACATTCGGTAACGCCGCAACAGCAATACGACCTCATGCGGAGTCCGGCGCTCGTAGAGCAGCTCCGGCACCCACGAGACCCGCTTTTCGCGAAACCAGTCATACATCCGCGCTTCCGTTACGTAGGAATCCCAAATCCCCGCGCAAGAAAGTGCCTCGCGCCGGGCATGCTTCAAAAGCATATCATGGCCGACCGCGTAAACATCTGCGCCGCTTTTCCCTACGCTAATCTTCTGATGCGTATGTCCCTGCAAAAATGCAGGGATATCGCCTACCCTCATCCCATGTCCTCCTGTTTTGTAACTTGAATTATTTTAACATGGAAAACTGTAAAACGTCAAATCAATTCCAAGTATATATTGATGTCCGTTCCGGCATACCGGAGCTCTTTTTATTTCTTCCTTTCTATACTTTTGGGACGTAATTGTGGACATTTTCGGCTACTATTGATAGAAACAATTTGTTCTGCGTATACTATACAGGTAACATTATATACAAAATATAAATTCTTTCCACAACCTCTTGACAATCCATAAAGAGCGTGCTACAGTATATTTAGCACTCGGAGAGTTAGAGTGCTAACCTTTAGAAAGGAGCGCGTTAAATAAGTGGCTTTAAGCGACAGAAAAAAGCAGATACTAAAGGCAGTGGTTGACGATTACGTACAGACCGCAGAGCCTGTCGGATCGCGCGCTGTCGTAGCACGCTTGAAAACGAATGTCTCCTCCGCGACGGTCCGCAATGAAATGGCGGATCTGGAACGAATGGGATACCTTGAGCAACCGCATACATCGGCCGGACGCGTACCGTCGCATTTGGGATACCGTCTCTATGTCGATGAACTCATGAACAGTTACAGCGTTTCCCCGACGGAGATCGACCAGTTCGTATCCACCCTGACGCTGCGTATGGGAGAGCTGGACCGGCTGATCGCCGAGGCTGGGCGTATGGTCAGTGAATTGACAAATCATCCCGCCATCGCCGTGAGTCCCATTGCAGAAGAAGAAGCGGTTCGGCGGTTTGAGGTCATACAAGTTGATGCGGAAACGGTGGTTCTTGTTCTTGTTACCACCTCGGACATCATTAAAAACCGTATTTGCCATCTCACGTTTCCGCTCTCAGATCTTGAGGTTACGGCGGCAAATCGAGCCCTCAACGCACATTTTACGAATATTCCGCTTGAAGAACTGACTGACGAGCGCATTACCGCCGCCGAATATGGCGCCGGCGCCGACATCACGGAGCTGCTTGTCGCAGCGATCGATTTTGCAGCGGATGTTCTGCATACCGTTATGCAGCGCGATGTCTATCTTGAGGGCGCGTCACAAATTTTGAAATATCCAGAGTTTCACGACCCGGAAAAGGCCATGGCGCTTTTGGAATGTCTTTCAGATAAAAATGCACTGGCGTTGCTGCCTGTCCCCGATGACGACAACCCGGTTCAGATACGGATTGGTTCTGAAAATGGCACCGCTCCTCTTGATCATGCCAGTATTATTATGACGTCTTACCATACTGCGCGCGGCGCAAAGGGGCTATTGGGCGTGGTAGGTCCAACCCGAATGGATTATGCCAAGGTTGCCGCAAGACTTTGTCATTTTGCAGACGAGCTGAATCATTTGCTCAATCATGATACCAGGAGATAGATGCTTATGGATAAGAAAAAAAAGAAGGATGAAAAAATTGAGCAGCCGGAATGTGAATCCTTAGAAAATGAAGCCGCAAGCAATGAGGCTGTCAATACCGCCCCGGCAGAAGCCGTTGCGGACGACCAGGCGGAAAAACTCGCGGCCGTCCAGAAAGAGCTTGATGAGACGCGGGACCGTTATTTGCGTGTTGCGGCAGAATACGAAAATTACCGGCGCCGCAGTGCGAAAGAGCGTGAAAATCTCTACGCGGACTCCACCGCCGCAACGGTTGCGGCACTGTTGCCCGTTCTGGACAATTTGGAACGCGCCGCTGCGCACCCGACGACCGACGAGGCGTTTATGAAGGGCGTTTCCATGACGCTCAAACAGTTTTATGATTGCCTCGAAAAACTCGGTGTAAAAGAGATTCCCGCGCAGGGCGAGCAGTTTAATCCGGAACTTCATAACGCGGTCATGCATGTCGAGATGGAAAATTGCGACGACAATACGATTATAGAAGTGTTTCAAAAAGGCTTTCTGATGGGCGACCGCGTTGTGCGCCATGCAATCGTAAAGGTTGCCAATTAAAACCGTACCTTTTATAGATAAAATTTTTCAATATAATCACCGAAAAGGAGTAATAAATATGGGTAAAATCATAGGAATTGACCTTGGTACTACAAACTCTTGCGTAGCCGTTATGGAAGGCGGCGAACCCGTTGTTATAGCAAACGCCGAAGGTGCGCGTACAACGCCGTCTGTTGTGGCGTTTACAAAGACCGGCGAGCGTATGGTCGGCCAGGTTGCAAAGCGTCAGGCCATCACCAATCCGGAGCGTACCATCATCTCCATTAAGCGTGAGATGGGTTCCAACTACCGTGTGAATATCGACGATAAAAGTTATTCTCCTCAGGAAATCTCTGCCATGATCCTGCAAAAGCTTGCTGCCGACGCTTCCGCCTATCTCGGCGAGACAGTCACCCAGGCCGTTATTACCGTCCCTGCCTATTTTACGGACTCCCAACGCCAGGCTACAAAGGACGCCGGTAAAATTGCAGGACTCGAGGTTCTGCGTATCATCAATGAACCGACGGCTGCAGCACTTGCTTACGGCGTTGATAAAGAGCACGATCAGAAAATCATGGTTTATGACCTCGGCGGCGGCACATTTGATGTCTCCATCCTTGAGATTGGCGACGGTGTTTTGGAAGTGCTTGCCACTGCCGGTAACAACCGTCTCGGCGGCGACGACTTCGACGAGCGTGTCATGAATTGGATTGCAAATGAATTTAAGCGTGAAAACGGCGTGGACCTGCGTTCCGACCGTATGGCAATGCAGCGTCTGAAAGAGGCCGCCGAAAAGGCAAAAATTGAACTTTCCGGTATGACCTCCACCGCCATCAACCTGCCCTATATTTATGCCGATGCAAATGGCCCGAAACATTTGGAGCTCACCCTTACCCGTGCCAAGTTTAATGAACTGACTGCGGATCTTGTTGAAAATACCATGGCTCCTGTCCGCCGTGCCATGAGCGACGCAGGCCTTACTCCGAACGATCTGGCAAAGGTTCTTCTCGTCGGCGGTTCTTCCCGTATTCCCGCCGTGCAGGAGGCTGTCCGTAAGTTTACCGGTAAGGAGCCCTTTAAAGGCATTAACCCGGACGAGTGCGTCGCGGTCGGCGCCGCTATCCAGGGCGGTGTCCTTGGCGGCGAAGTAAAGGACGTTCTATTACTTGATGTTACCCCTCTGTCCCTCGGTATTGAGACGCTCGGCGGCGTTTTTACGAAGCTTATCGAGCGTAACACGACTATCCCCACCAAGAAGAGCCAGGTTTTCTCCACGGCCGCTGACGGACAGCGCAGCGTAGAAGTCCATGTTCTGCAGGGAGAACGTGAGATGGCCAGCTATAACAAAACACTCGGCCGTTTCACACTCGACGGGATTGCACCGGCGCCCCGTGGTGTGCCGCAAATTGAGGTCACGTTCGATATCGACGCAAACGGTATTGTAAATGTCTCGGCAAAGGATCTCGGCACCGGAAAAGAACAGAAGATTACGATTACCGCTTCTTCAAACCTTTCTCAGGAGGAGATTGAGCGTGCCGTAAAAGATGCGGAGCGTTTTGCCGCAGAGGACAAAAAGCATCGTGAGGAAACCGACATTAAAAATCATGCCGATCAGCTCATTTACCAGACGGAGAAGCTTTTCCAGGATGCCGGCGATAAGCTGACAGATGCGGATAAGCAGCCAGTTCAAGCCGCGCTCGACTCGCTGAAAAACATCGTCTCCGGTACGGACTTTGCAGCAATTAAGCAGCAGACGGAAGACCTGGAGAAGAAGCTTTATGAAGTCTCTTCAAAGCTTTATCAGCAGTCCGCGCCGCAGGGTAATCCGGGCGATTATGCCGGATATGACCAGAATGCCGCAGGCGGCGGTCAGGGGCACAAGGATGAGACTGGTGGTATCGCCCACGCCGCCGGTGGAATGCTTATCCGCCTTGACGCCGGGAATATCGCTCAAATCCAGCGTATCCCCGGATTTGGCCATGGCCAGCGTCAGCGC
>URVL01000072.1 GCA_900551265.1 uncultured Eubacteriales bacterium
CCTGAGTGATAAGGCGGCAAATGCGCTTCGTACCCTCGGTATCGGCCGCGGTGACAGCGTGATGTGCCTGCTGAAACGCCGATGGGAGTACTGGTGTATTTCCATGGCGCTTTGCAAGATCGGCGCAACAATAATCCCCGCTACGCATCAATTGACGGCAAAAGATATTCGCTACCGCATGGAAATGGCGGATGTTCGAATGATTATCGCAGTAGACGATGACTATGTCTGCGGCTGTATTGACGACGTGTTCCAGACTCTTGAGGGCGGACGCATGAAGGCACTTGTTGCCGGAACGCGCGAGGGATATCTTGATTTTTCCCGTATGATAGAGGAATCAAGCGACGACTTTCAGCGTCCGACGGGTGATTCTGCCAGCCGCAACGACGATATTATGCTCTGCTATTTCACAAGCGGCACGACTGGCATGCCTTCCATGGTAGCGCACAATTTTGTCTACCCGCTCGGCCATATTTTGACCGCTAAGTTCTGGCAGGATTTGCGTGAGACGGACCTTCATTTGACTGCCGCCGACACCGGTTGGGCAAAAGCAAGCTGGGGAAAGCTTTACGGTCAATGGATCTGCGGCGCTGCGGTATTTGCCTATGATTACGGTACGCGCTTTCATCCAACAGACTTTTTAAAACTCATTGGAAAGTATCATATTACAACATTTTGCGCCCCTCCGACGATTTATCGCTTCTTTATTAAAGAAAATCTTGAAGACTACGATCTTTCTTCCCTGCGCGCCTGCTATATTGCAGGCGAACCGCTCAATCCGGAAGTCTTTAACCGCTGGCGTGATTATACAGGCATTGAGCTGCGCGAGGGGTTCGGTCAAACGGAAACGCCTGTCATGATTGCTGCCTCTCCCTGGATAAAGCCCAAACCCGGCTCTACTGGAAAGCCCATGCCCTGGATTAACATCAAATTGCTCGACGATAACGGCAACGAGTGTGAACCCGGCGACGAAGGCGAGATCTGCGTTCCCATTGCAAACGGACATCCCGCAGGCCTTTTTGTGGAATACCGGGGTAACCCAAAAAAGAATGCAGAAGCTTTCCGTAACGGCTATTATCATACCGGAGACATGGCCTGGATGGACGAAGACGGTTACATCTGGTTTATTGGCCGTAACGACGACGTTATTAAAAGTTCCGGTTACCGCATCGGGCCGTTTGAGGTAGAAAGTGCGCTTTTAGAGCACCCGGCAGTGCTGGGAGCGGCCATTACTGCGGTCCCGGATCCGCAACGCGGACAAATTGTGAAGGCAACCGTAGTTCTGACACGCGGTTATACGCCGTCAGATGCACTGATTAAAGAGTTGCAGAACCATGTCAAGCATGTCACCGCGCCTTATAAGTATCCGCGCATTGTAGAGTTCGTGGACAAGCTTCCCACAACGATTTCCGGTAAAATCCGGCGTGTTGAAATTCGAAATCGGGATGCAGGAGAAAATAAATGAAGCCAAACCGGAGTTTAAAGAGATTGGCCGTCACGGCAATTATGGCCGCCGCGGCCTGTGTACTTGGTCCCATATCCGTACCACTTCCTTTTAGTCTGGTCCCGATTTCCGCCTGTACGCTGGTATTCTATTTATTTTCCTATCTGCTGCGCGCGCGCGACTGCGTAGCAGCCTGCATCGTCTACATGTTGCTGGGCATTGTGGGTCTTCCGGTTTTTTCCGGATTCCGCTCCGGTATCGCTGTCTTTGCCGGGCCGACGGGGGGTTATCTGGTAGGATATCTCTTTCTTTGTATCCTCTGCCCGCTTGCCATTAACCGCTATCCGGAGCGCCGCCTATTGCATGCTGCGGCCATGACAGTCTCTACAGTACTGCTGTATGCGCTCGGGACCATCTGGTATTCGCTCTATGCACAAATCGGCTTTGGCGCCGCACTTACTGCAGCCGTGCTTCCTTTCCTGCCTGGCGACGCGGTTAAAATATTGATTGCACTTTTCATCGGACCTATATTACGGCGTGCCGTTTTGAAAACCGAATCATCCCAAGAGCACCGTATTTGATATACGGTGCTCTTCTTCATAATCGTCTGATGCTGGTGCAGAATTGGCGTTTTTCTTATCACTTTAGTAAAAGGCCCAGGGAATGATAAATCAAAATAGTCCCGGCAGCAGTTATTACCAGTGGTGTGATTATCCCGGACCATTTCGACATTTTTTCCTGAATGAGACCGTAAAGCTGGTCAAATCGAGACTGCGCTTTTCGATATATCATATATAGGATCACCAATGGCAAGGTATAGATAACATTATAAAGCAACAAAATCAGCGACACTTGTGGCAGCGTTAGTTCATAATTCAGCAGGATCGCCAAAAAAGTAAAATACGGGACTGCAGTTGTCAATTCGGAAATTGTCGATCCTACGCCCATGGCAATCAGCGCTGCAGGCGATACCGCGTGAATCTTGCGGCCCGCTTTCCGCCCTTCGTTTTGCCCTTCGGGACTCAGCGCTTTCTTCAATTCTTTGATCTGCCTGTTCTGAACGAGAAGCCCTCCTCCAATTAAAAATGCGATTCCGACAATCAACTCAGCTACAAATAATGCAAAACTGTGATGTGTGATTAATCGTTGAACAACAGCTTCCAAAAAGGCTGCCAGGCCGTAATAGACCAAAAAGCCACCGATCAGATTTGTGACTCCCGTAGGAACAATAAAGTACCAAATATCTCTCGGTTTCTTTACCAGTCCCTGTAACACAAACTGCTGTAAAATAGCAAATGGATTTAAACTATCCGCCGCACTCGTTACAATTGTCGACAAGAAAAGGCTCATCATACATGATACCTCCTAATATTTTTTCTGCTTTTTGGGGCAAAAAAAATAAGCCCAGGAGTTATCAGATAACTCCTGGGCTTTTCTCCCACCGTGTACATAACCAAATGGATTATGCGTCTTCTCTCGGACCAGACCAGACAGTACGGCTGCGGAACCCTAGAAAACTAAAGCAGATTATTTTTTTATATCATATTCCTTTTGTTTTGTCAAGCGTAAGCTAAAAATCATATTTGAAATGCTGATAACGTACAGGCTGCCCCTATACTGGTTGACACTCGCCTTTTGTTATGTTAGTATTTCCATAAGATATATCGATAAGGAGGAGCAATTATGAACCATTTACCTTTTGATATTAACGAGGTGAAGTGGCAGGATTTCGGCGAGGGCATTAAGTCCTGCGTCTGGAAACCTGACGAAAAATGCTGCGTGCAGTACTGGGAAATTCAACCCGGCATTGGCGCTGCGCCACATTCTCACGCGGCAGAACAAATTACGTACGTCCAAACTGGCTATATGAATCTCTATATGGATGGCAAGGTCTATGACTTGGGACCGGGTTGCTTTGCCCGCATTCCATCCAATGTGGAACATTCTACAAAGAATGTTGGTCAAAGCGTCGTCGTAAACATTGACTTTTTTATCCCCGATCGCGATGATCGCGTTGAAAGTGAAAAAATTGCGGACTTGGGACATCATTGGGAATAAGCCTATATCATTGAAATAACAAAATATCTGTGGGGGTCCATGATATCATGAACCCCCAAGCTTTTTAATTGTGACAGAAAATCTTCCGGCAGGAAAGTCTTCTGCCGGAAGGTTCGCTACAAAACAGTCTGCTGGATACACGAAAATCAGGTGTTTTTCATAATGACACTTTCAATCACATCCGCTACATGTTCGCAAGCATCAATACATTTTTCCATATAAATATAAATTTCGCGCCACGCAATAATCTCAATTGGATCCGTTGAATCCGTATGAAGTTTTCTCATAGAAGAAATAAACAGACGGTCGCCCTCTTCCTCCAGCGCATTGATCTCCACAATCAAATCGTGCAGGCCCTGGTCACGCTTGAAATCCGGAAACTTTTGCATCAAGCTGCGCATGGTATCGCAGCAACGTATCAAAAGCTTTGCAAATCGAATCATTTCCGGGTTAATCAGGGTCACATTATTTACATACACACGCAAAAGGACATCCTCAATGCAGTCCGTTACTTCATCAATATTCTGACTCAAGGATATAATATCCTCACGCTCGATCGGCGTAATGAACGCGCGCATCAATTCAGCCATCATCTCGTGCTTACGGCTGTCGCCCTCATGCTCAATTGTATGCATTTGCTCTATTTTGCCGGGTAAGCTTTTAATGTCAAAACCGCCAAGTGTTTCTTCCAGCAATGTCGCCGCCTTGCAGGCACATGCCGCACACTCAATAAAATTGTCAAAATAAAACTGTTCACCTTTTTTCGACATAATTGTTCTCCTTAAAAAATTAACATGAAAAGTTTTGCCATCAAAAAGCCGATTAAACCGCAACCCGGAAAAGTTAGAACCCAGGTGAGCACCATTTCCTTCACGACCTTAAAGTTCACCGCCGACATACGCTTCACAGCGCCGACGCCCATGATCGCAGTCGTCTTCGTATGTGTCGTGCTGACCGGGATACCAAAAACCGAGGAAAGCAACAGGCAAAGCGCCGAAGCAATATCTGCGGAAAAACCCTGGTACTTTTCCAGCCGCACCATGTCCATACCAACAGACTTAATAATCTTCTTGCCGCCAACCGAAGTACCCAGGCCCATGACAACCGAGCACAGAAGCATCATCCAGATCGGAAGCTGTACGCCGGCAGTATTGTCGCCGCCGTTTGCAAGCACAATTCCCAGCATCAGGACACCAATAAACTTCTGCCCATCCTGCGCGCCATGCATAAACGACATTGCGGCACCGCCAAAAATCTGTGCGCCTCTGAAAAACGTATTTGCCTGGCGCCGATCCATCTTCCGGCAAAAGGTGACAACTAACTTGCAAATCAAATAACCGCTGCCAAAACCCAAAAGCGTTGAAAGCACCAATCCATACAGGACCTTTACCCACTCTTCGCCGTTGATACCGGAAAACCCGCCCTGTAATGCAATTGCCGCGCCGGAAATGCCCGCAATCAGTGCATGGCTTTCGCTCGTCGGGATACCAAAATACCACGCGGCTACCGCCCAAATGACAATGGCAAAAAGCGCAGCGCACAGAGCAATGAGCGCCACATCGTTATGCCCGGCAAAGTTAACCATGTTGCTGATGGTCATTGCCACGGTGGCATTGACCATCGTCATGACCAGCACCCCAAAAAAATTGAAGACCGCAGACATAACAATCGCAGCAGTTACTCCCATTGAACGGGTCGAAACGCACGTCGCAATCGCATTTGGCGCATCTGTCCACCCGTTAACAAAAATAACCCCCAGCGTTAAAAGTACAGTGACAAGTAACGCCGGATTTGTTGTAATCTGCTGCCATGCGGAGGAAAATGACATATCCATGGTGCTTTTCCATTCCTTTTTACAATCTTAGACAAAAAACAGCCTCTTCCATGATGTAAGCCGCAATTTACCCGTTATATTTATAATTTTAACATAAAAGCGACATAAAGTAAAGAAGCTCGCTATAATTTAACGTAGATTTAACGTAGATTAAGTCATATTAAGTAAAAACAATTTACGTAAAATCATATAATGCCTTTATTTCATATAAATTTGACCTTCACACGATTCTTACACGGTACTTTTTCATCCAGTAATTGACTTGCAGCATATAGGCAATTGTCTGCGGTATCGTCATGAGTTGACCGTACCATGGCACAGAGAGCGCACTGTTAAAAAGCCGTTCCAGCGCTGCGGCGTCTACAATAGAGAGCAGCGGCGACGAGGAATCCCGCAACACGTCGCGCAATTCACTTGCAACAGCTTCCAAATAGCCCGGATGATGGGTTTTGGGATAAGGGCTTTTTTTGCGCCACAATACTTCTTCTGGCAGCAGCCCTGCCATTGCCTGCCTTAGAAGACCCTTTTCACAGTTTCTGTAATCTTTATACTCCCATGGCACAGCATAAAGATATTCTGCGATTCTATAATCGCAAAACGGTACTCTCACCTCCAGGCCGCTATACATGCTCATACGGTCTTTGCGGTCGAGCAGCGTCTGCATGAACCACTTAAAATTCAAATAAATCATTTCCTTCATGCGCCGTTCTTCCCGCGTACGTGACGGCAACACCGGCGTTTCCTCCAGTGTTGCGCGGTAGCGCTCGTCTACATAAGCGTCAAGGTATCCGCGTTCCTTGATGATGTTGGCGCTCTGCTCGTTTGACAACCTGTTCCGGTAGATTTCGTCTATCAGATAAATCGTTTCCCGCGCCTTGTCGTAATGCGCGCGAATGAATGCAAACGGGTCCGGCATATATCCCCAGTCAACGCCCTGATAAATCCGATCAAAAGAGGCAATTTCGCGGTCTGTGATCTCCCGCAGCTCCAGATTGTCAAAGACGTTTCCACCGGTTCCAACCGGTATTCCCAGGTATTCATGCCGGTAGGCGCGCTCGTCCGTTTCCCTCAGGTGCTCTGCCTCCCGGAGGAACTGTTCGCCCAGCCACGCAGGCGGCGCGTCCAAATATGTGCTCTTATGACAGAGCCGGTCTGCCCGTTCCTCCAGGCTGTCACGGTTTGCCCAGTTATCCCGGGAGACCGGCGGATTATAGCTTTCAAAATTCCAGAACCGCGGCCCGCCGCGCATGGTGGACTGCAAAACCGTACGAATCTCCGCGCGGCCCGCAAACTGGTCCTTTTCCTCAAAATGCGTCACGGCAAGATACCCGAACGGCACTTTAATCGACTTGATTTTCATGGGGTCGTCCGCGCCGCGAAACAGAATTTTTTGCCCCGTCGGCCGGTAAATCAGCTCCATGGGCTGTACCTTGGCTTCCCAGTATGCGGCCATGCCGAGCGTATCGATTGCCCATAGATACTGCGCATAGACGCTGTCACGGATGGTATTGGCGACCTTGCGCAGCACCAGCGCATGCGTGCCGGGATTCGTTACCAGAAGCAGCGGCACAAGCAGCGACACACAGGAGGACTTTAAGGATCCGCGCCCGCCGGAGAGATCGTAGTGCGTGTGGCCATGCTGGAACACGTCGCGGGCAAGCAGATGAAACGCGGGGCCGAGGACGCGCGACAAACGGACCTCAGACATCGATAACCACACGGACTTCCACGTCGTCCTGCTCCTTTCCTTTCCCGTCAAAGAGACCCAGGTGTTTGCCCAAAAGTTCCAGCGCACGGAGCTTGTTTGTATACTTCAAGTCGCTGTCCGGTGCGTCTGAGGCGGGCAGCTCCGCAATTTCGCAGAGCTTCTCCAGCACATAATCCTGCGTGATTTTCGTGCGTTCCAGGCGTTCCTGTTTCGCAAGCCGGATCGCCTCCTGCACTTCAACTTTCTTCAACAGCCGCTGCCCCATACTGTAGGCGGTCTTCCGGCTGTATCCGGCGCGTACGGCAGCCTGCGTCGCGTTTAAGTCCACCAGATATTCACTTACAAAACGCTGCTGTTTTTCCGTCAGCCTGTTCGCCATTGCCACCGCCTTCTTTTTGATTCATTCCTGTTCCCGCCAAACCTCCCCGCCGTTCGTCGCCGCAAGCTCCGCATTCCTCGCTCCCGCGCTCACGCGCGCGGTTTCTTTCGCGCCTCCGCTCCTCATCTGCACGGGCTTCCTATCCGCCCCCGGAGGAAAAAACCATTGGCATATTGCAGAAAGAAAGCGCCGCCGGAGTATCCGGTGACGCTTTTTTCCACGCTCTTTCGATGGTACCAGTATAACACACGAAAACTGACATTCACTGACATGCTGGCAGCGCACAAAAAAAGGCGACGTTTCCGCCGCCCCATGCCGTTTACCTGTCTTGAATGCGAAGCTCCCGTTTTAACGCGGACTGCAAAACCGCTGAAAAATTCACGCCTGCCTTTTCCGCTTCAAAGTTCAGCCACGAAGGAATCGTACAATTTTTCTTTACCGCACGCATATCGTTTTTTCTGCGGTATTCCGCGAAATCCACGTCGACCAGCGTTACGATTTCCCCAGGGTACGCGGCTTTCGTATCCGAAACCGAAGAAGGCTCCGGCAATGCCTCGCCGTCGTCCTGCATATCGATACCCATCAGCCCAATTGCATCGCGCGCCATCTCGATCGCTTCCGCTATATCCTTCCCCTGCGTGTTGATCCTGAAATCCGGGATATCAACCACAATGAATTCCTTTCCCTGCGTTAATACTACGGGGTAAACCTGTTTCATAATCAGGCTCCTTTCATCTTTCACAGATTATTATGGAAACGTGGCGGAGTAGGGGCTATTTCAGCCCCCGCCGCTTGATAATTGCCTTTGCCAATGCTTCGTCCGTCTCTCTGTGCCTTACCACGCTTTCCCTCTCGGTTCCCTTTACGTAAATATCATGATTCGCGCCGTGCCGCTTCAATCTCCAGCCGTTTTTCTCTAAAAGCTCGATAAGGTCTTTTGTCTTCATGGCCCGCCCTCCTTACATGGTTTATTATACGCCTTTTATACGTATTTGTCAAGGGATTTCAGAAAAAATAATACGTATTTTATGCGCCTAATATAAAAGAGAACGGCATGAAAACCGTCCTCTTTCCCCGATTTGCGTATTATGTTTGAGCCAAGTCGTCTGCAAAGTGCTGAAGTGCACGCCCGTGTATCCGGTATACCTGCCGTTCCTCATAATGCATCTCCCGTGCAATAACCGGCCATGGCTTGAGCTGGATGTATCGCGCGATGAGTACGTCCTGTTCCGCAAGCTCCGGCAGGCGAGTGATACGTGCAAACGCTTCCGATTTCCGCGCTACAAGCTCGTCCACATAGGCGTCGATGCGGCGTTCCAGCTCGTCCAGCCGGGCGATGGTGCGTCCCGTCCGGTCGGGGTCGTGACCGCCGCCCGGCATCCCGGAAAGCGCCGCGCCGGTGCTGTACAGGCTCGCGCGCAGCGAAAAACGCAGCTCCAAAAGCCGCTGCACCGTCCGGTCTGTTTGACGGATTTTACCAAGATACGCTTTTGCCCGGCGGCCGGCACTGCGGTTGTCGTCCATAGGCTTCCTCCCTGTAGATTTCTAATATATGGTAATTGGGTGACAGTAGGTGATAGTTTTCATCGTTTTCATACTCTTATATATATTTTTTCTTTTTTCTTATGGTAAAGGTAGAAAAAGCCTCAAACTGTCACCTACTATCACCCTTTGGTTTACATAATATTAATTTTATAAGGACGATACTGTTCATTTAAGGTAATGCCCAAATAAATTTTTCGACCATGCAAAGTTTTTACGTCAAATTTTTTCCGCATCTCCCGTCCAAACTTCGTTGCGGACATGATGTACTCATTCGATTCTTTTGCCCAGGCGACATACACGCGGTAGAGCTCGCCCGCCTGACACTCGCCGAAAGGCGCCGTACACGCCGCTAAGAACGCAGCCAGCACATCCATCTCGCTTTTATACTCCGCAAGCGCGTCCTCTACGGCCTGCGGCATGGCGAGCCCCTCGCGCTGCCACAGCCTGCACCCCTCCACGGCCCAGCGCAGAATGCCCGGATACTCCGCCCGAAGCTTATACTTCAACCGCCGGTCCACTTTCTCCGCCGGGATTTTCACATCGAACGGAATGATGCGCAGACGGCGCCAGATGCCGTAGTCGCGCCCACGGATCACCGGCTTGTGGTTTGTGCCCATCCAGATTTTGAACTTCGGCACAAACTCCATCTCGTCCGCGTAAAGCCGGCGCGCCGTCACACGGTCGCCGCCGGTCAGCTGCTTGATAAGCCCTTCGTCCAGCCGCGCGCCCTCGTTCGGTTCCGCGCAGGTGACAAAGCGCGGGCCCTTCAGCCGCGCGATGTCCGACGAGATGTCGTTCGTCTGCCCGCGCGCCAGCAGCGTCTTCGCCTGCACGTTCGCCGCATAGTCGCCAAAAAGGTCCGCCAGCAGCATCACCGCCGCCGCGATCCCTGCCGCGTACCCGCCAGCCACCGCCGCAGCACGCGCCGTACGCCGTACCTTACGCCGCGCCGCGGGCGTCACCACAATTTCCACCCCGCCGATGGACGCCGCCACCGGCTTTATGCTTCTCGTCATAGCTTCTTTCCTCCTATGCGCCGAAGAATTCTGCGAACTTGTCCGCGCCATACTGCCCTCTGGTCAGCTCGATCATTTCCCGCACGCTGTATGCTTCTTTCAATTCCGGAAGGCGTTCCAAAAATTGCTGCGTCCCGGCCTGACACGCGCCTGTAATCACGCGATACATCGTAACGGCCTCGTCAAACGGAAGTACGCTGTCCAGCGTCAAATG
>URVL01000073.1 GCA_900551265.1 uncultured Eubacteriales bacterium
CCAAACCAAGAGGGCCGAAGCTGGAGCCGGGAAAAATCAAACGGATCGTGCTCCTGGCTGTAATCGTGCTCCTTGCCGTGGCGATTGGGACCTCATGCTGGTATACGGTTGATGAAAAGCAGCAGGCTGTCGTCACAACGTTTGGCAAGGTGACGGACGTCACGGAGGCTGGTATACATTTTAAGCTCCCGTTGGGAATCCAGCAGGTGCATAAGGTTGACGTCAATGTCTATCAAAAAATTGAACTTGGCTACCGAACGGATCCGTACAACGAGTCGGGCTATGATGTGGTTGAGAGCGAAAGCAAGATGATTACCGGCGACTATAATATCGTCAATGTGGAGTTCTTTGTTGAGTATAAGATTTCAGATCCTGTCAAATATCTATTCAGCTCTTATGAGCCGGAAGATATTCTGCGTAATCTTGTCCAAAGTCAGGTTCGCAATGTGGTAGGCTCTACGAATGTGGACTCCGTGCTGACAGATGGTAAAGAGGCCATTCAGATGCAGGTAAAAGATCTGATTGTTGAAACATTGGAACAGTATGATATTGGTCTGATGCTTAACGACGTCAAGATACAGGACAGCGATCCGCCTACCGAGGAGGTTACTGCGGCGTTTAAAAATGTAGAAACGGCGAAACAGGGCGCCGAGACGGTTGTGAATGAAGCAATGGCCTATCAAAATGCCGAGCTTCCGGCTGCGGAGGCGCAGGCGGACCAGCTGCTCCAGAACGCAGCTTACTTAAAGCAAAAACGCATCAATGAAGCGCTGGAACAGGTGGCCATGTTTGAGGCAAGATACGAAGAATACGCACAAAATCCTGCGATAACCCGATCGCGTATGTATTATGAGGCGATTACGGAGGCGTTACCGGATGTCAAGCTGTATATCGATCTTTCCGAAGACGGCGTGATGAAAGTGCTGCCGCTGGAAGACTTCGCAAACGGTGGAGGATCGGATGCCGCATCCACGTCTTCTACGGTGCCAAATTCGGATGAGGGAGGCGAGAACCGATGAAAAAGGCTGCTAAATGGGTTATAATTGCCGTTGTAGCGCTGGCTGTTGTGATCTGCGTTTCTACCTCCGTCTATACCGTTTCCGAAAATGAATATGCCTGCGTCGTGCGCTTTGAGAAAATTGTCTCCACGACTGATACGCCCGGCCTGCATTTTAAGGTGCCGTTTATTGATGGAATCAAACGGTTCCCCAAGGCCGTTATGCTGTATGATATTTCACCGTCTGAGGTGCTGACTGCCGATAAGCAGAACATGACGGTAGACAGCTACGTTTTGTGGGAAATTAATGATCCGCTGAAGTTTTATCAGTCTTTGGGTTCGATTTCCGTAGCTGAGCAGCGTCTGGATGCGCTGACTTACAATGCATTGAAGAACATTATGGGTACGCTCGCGCAGCGCGATATTATTAATGAGGACGATGCAATGGAACGTAACGATATCTATGCCGGGATTGCATCGGATGTGGCGGAATTGACGGATACGTATGGGATTGGAATTGTGGATATTAAGATCAAGCGCTTTGATTTGCCGGAGGCAAACGAGCAGGCGGTGTATGCGCGCATGATCTCTGAACGCAATCAGATCGCCGAGAAATATACCGCAGATGGCGAATATGAGGCGTCTATTATCCGTAATGATGTGGACCGGCAGGTCAATATCATTGTATCGAACGCAGAGGCCGAGGCCGCACAGCTGGAGGCCGAGGGCGAACAGGAGTATATGCGTATTCTGGCCGAAGCTTATGATACGGATGACAAAAAAGATTTTTATGAGTTTACTTTAGCGCTCGATGCGCTGAAGGCATCGCTAAATGGAGATGAAAAGACGTTGATTTTGGGTCCGGATTCTCCACTTGCCGAGATTCTGATGAATCAATAGCAGAAAAACTGCCTGCATTGCAGCAGGCAGTTTTTTATTGCGCAAAGCCTCCCCGGCTTGAAAGCAGACATGAATAGGTGCACTGTAAAAAATGCGCGCACGCCAAAAAATATCATGAGAAGGCTGCATCGTGAAGGTGTTTTTTTGTATACGATCTGGCGTTTGCAGATCCAAACAAAAGCTGCTGCAATCATGAAAGCAATTTTTACAAGGTAGAATCGAAAGCCCCTGCCTGATTTTCAGGCAGGGGCTTTTTTCAAACGGTGCGGTTAAGTGAGAACGACGCCGAACATTGCGCGTGTAAAACGTTCCAGCGCTTCGCCGCGCATCCGGTAAAACGAACTTTTTTCAACGCCGATCACTTCCATGATATCTTCCGGTGTATTTTCCCGTATGACGTAACACTCGGTTAGGAGCTTGCGTTCTTCATCGGACAACACGTCAAGCGCACGGCCGATACGATTCATGCGAAGTCTTGTCTGCCTGAGCCGCAGCTGCAGTTCATCCTTTTGCGATTTCAGTGCAAGCAGGCGTTCGTCGCCGGCCTGCGCATCTTTTCGCGTTTCTTCATAAAAACCTTTGGTGGATTTCATAGATCGCAGCTTCAATTTGATTTCTTCCAATTCAAGCGCTGCATTGGTCGAAGCACTGGCAAGCATGGGCAGCGATTTCAATTCCTCCTGTGCAAGTAGTCTGTAATCCATATTGCCGCCTCACCATTCTGTACACAACGTGAAATGTTGCGAAAAGCAACATCTATACCGGCGATAACATCGCAAAATTCTCAAATAGCGTAAGTAAAATATGTTTTTACTTCTCTGAGAATAGTGCATAAATTTTGGGTAATCATATATGTAAAAGTGTAAAAACTGGAGCATATAAAATGAAATGCCTGAAAGCATTTTTACGGAAATCATTTTATGAAATACCTCCTTATTATAGATTTGCGTTGCAATACGCAACATAAATATATAATAAGGCAGAAGATTTGTCAATAGTTTTTCTACAAAAAATCGACTTTTTTCGACATTCGCATATTGCATATTGTTGCGTGTTTGGATATAATAACTATAGATAAGTAAGTAGGGAGGACTTGTATGCCTGAAGATAGTGTTGGTGGGCGCATAAAAGCCTGCCGGAAAGTGAGCGGCCATTCTCAGGCCTGGCTCGCAAGGGCACTTGGCATTAACCGTTCTACGGTATCGCGTTATGAGAAAGGTATTACCGAAAAAATAACACTTTCCACCCTTGAAAAGATTGCAGATCTTCTTGGTACGACGTGTGAATATCTATGTTATGGAAAAGGTCCCATACATGCGGAAGCCATCTCATCGGAGGATGACAGCAAAGCGCCAGCCTATCTCAGGTCTCCGGGTCCGCTCTACGCAGAGGTGAAAAAAGAATCGGAACTGACTGCGAAAACAATTCCACAGATTTGCCGTTCCGGGAGATTTATCATGCGTGTGGAGACAGAAGATCTTGCACCAAGAATCGTGCCGGGCGATCTGCTGACGGTTGTTGTTTCAGATACGATTAAAAATAAATATATTAATGTACTATTTGTAGATGGAAAAATAAAAATACGAAGGGTAACGTGTGATGATGCTTTTGTCACATTTATGCCGGTGTCAGGGTCGTTGTATCCAGAAATTCATGCAGTTAACGAACTGCAGGATACCATGCAGGTGATTGGTTATGTTGAAAGGCTGGAATCCGGTAAACCGTAGGGCTTTGGGGAAAAATATAAAACTTTGACGCTTACCGCGCATCATGCAAAGACGCAACTCTGTTCAGGCTTTTGCGCTAAGGTGCTATTTTAAAGTAAAAAAACATCCCATTAAGTAATGGGATGTTTTTTATATTATTCAGCAACAAACGGAAGCAACGCAATCTGACGCGCACGCTTGATTGCAACGGTCAACTGGCGCTGATGCTCAGCACAGGTACCAGTCATACGGCAAGGCAGGATTTTTCCGCGCTCGGAAAGATATCTGCGAAGTTTTGCAGCATCTTTATAATCAATGTGTTCAATTTTGTCAACACAAAAAGCACAGACTTTTCTACGCTTGCGCGGACGCATATTGCTGCGTTCAGCGCGCTCGGGACGCTCAGGGCGTTCGGTACGCTCAACTTTTTCGCGCGGAGCGGTGTTCTCGGTATCCATTAGTCATATCCTCCTTCTGAAAGATTAAAACTTAAAACGGTACGTCGTCGTCATCGTCGAGCTCTGCAAAATCAGAGGCCGGCGGCATAGAATAATCCTGACTGCGGGAAGGAGCGGAAACCTGCGGCGCCTGATAGCGCGGCGGCTGGGACATGGTATCGTTCGTACGGCCCGCGTCGCCAGCACGCTCTGCAAAGTAAACGCTGTCGGCAATTACTTCAAAAGACACACGGTTTTGCTCGAATTTATCCTTCCACTTTCGCGACTGCAAACGCCCTTCACACGCAACAAGAAGTCCCTTACGGAACCACTTTGCTACGAATTCCGCCGTGTTACGCCATGCAACGACATCGATAAAATCGGTCTCGCGCTGTTCGCCGGCGCGGGTAAAGTCGCGGTCTACGGCCAACGTGATCGTGCAGACCGGTACATTTTGGGGTGTATAGCGCAATTCGGGATCACGGGTCAGCCTTCCCATCAATATAACCTTGTTAAGCACGTCACATCCTCCTCAGCACGTCAAAATCAGTCTAAACAAACAATGATGGAACGCATGATATTGTCAGTAATCTTATAGATACGGTCAAGCTCAGCGGGGAAATCGGGCTTTGATTCAAAGGACATATAGGTATAATAGCCTTCATTTAAATCATTGATCGGATAAGCAAGGCGTCTTTTACCCCATTCGTCGACCTTATCAATGGTTGCGTTATCCTCGATGAGCGTACGGAACTTCGCGACGACTTCCGCAGTTTCCTCTTCATTGAGATTCGGATTGACAATGAAGATGGTCTCATATTTCGCTTTGACTTTTGCCATATTGCACCTCCTTATGGACTTCCGGTCCCCGCACAGACGGGAACAAGGATTGATGGTCTGCTGCTCTGCCTTCATTTCCGACGACTTGAAGCAAAGGACAGCGGCGAACTTGACCATTTACCCTACTATTATACAGATTTTACGGCCGGTGTCAAGCGTTTTTGAAAAAAACGAGTGTTTTTACCAGACATTCCTGTTGACAAAAAGACCCGCCTGTGCTATTCTAAACATAATAGCTGTGAAGGGAACAACTTTGTTGTATTTGCCGTTCAGAGAGGGCGTTTGGGTTCGCCGCTGTGAGAACGCCTGCGAGCAGTGCTACGTAAGACCGTCCCGGAGCTGTCTTGCTGAAACGAAAGTAAGCAGGACCGTGGTTGCCGCGTTATGGCAGTCAAGTGGCAGTATGGTGAATACTGCAATCAGAGTGGAACCGCGAGCTTATGCCCGTCTCTGTAAAAAGAGACGGGCATTTTTGTTTGACAGGAAGGTGCTTCCCCAGTGGTGCGCAATGTGTGCCTGTCACATCCGGGCGGCTATGCTGGGTTACGGTGCACATCGGGTATCAATCCGGGAATGGCATGTGCCTGTGAGATGTAAGAAGATAAAAACCAAAACAGATAAGGAGAGATACTATGATAAAGGTTTATTTGCCGGACGGCGCCGCTTTGGAACTTTCTGACGGCGCGAACTGTCTTGATGCCGCAAAGGCGATATCCGCCGGTCTGGCACGCGCAGCCTTTGCCGCAGAGGTGGACGGCAAGGCGGTCGAGCTTATGACGCCGCTGACAGACGGCGCGCATATTGCGATCCTTACCTCCGGCGACGATGCGCTGCACATGATGCGCCATACGGCGAGCCATGTTCTGGCCCAGGCTGTGCAGCATCTCTACCCGGACGCCAAGTTTGCCATCGGCCCGGCAATTTCCACCGGCTTTTACTACGATATCGATTGCAAGACTGTTTTTACGCCGGAGGATCTGAAAAAGATTGAAGCGGAGATGAAAAAGATCATCAAGCAGGCTCTCCCCCTGGAACGCTTTACCATGCCGCGAGAGGAGGCTCTTGCCTATTTCCGCGAAAAAAATGAGCCATATAAGGTGGAATTGATTGAGGACCTTCCGGAGGATGCAGAGATTTCCTTCTATCGCCAGGGCGACTTCACGGATCTGTGTGCCGGACCGCACCTGCCGGATACCGGACGTGTCAAGGCGTTTTCACTGACGAGCGTAGCCGGCGCCTACTGGCGCGGCGATTCTTCCCGCCCCATGCTTCAGCGTATTTACGGCGCGGCGTTTTTGACGAAGGATGAGCTGCAGGCGTACATCACACGCATGGAAGAGGCAAAAAAGCGCGACCACCGCAAGCTTGGCCGTGATTTAGGCTTGTTTATGTTGACCGAGGAGGGCCCTGGCTTCCCATTTTTCCTGCCCAAGGGCATGGTGTTGCGCAACACGCTGATCGACTACTGGCGCGAGGTCCACAAGCGCTACGGCTACGTGGAGGTCTCCACCCCCATGATTCTGAACCGTCAGCTGTGGGAGCAGTCCGGCCACTGGGATCACTACAAGGACAATATGTACACCACCGTCATCGACGGCGAGGATTACGCCATCAAGCCAATGAACTGCCCAGGCGGCATGCTGGTTTATGCTGCCGAACCGCATTCCTACCGCGATTTGCCGCTGCGCTGCGGCGAGTTGGGTCTTGTTCACCGGCATGAACTTTCCGGGGCACTGCATGGGCTGTTCCGCGTGCGCTGCTTCACGCAGGACGACGCGCATATCTTCATGACGCGCGATCAAATGAAGGATGAAATCAAAAACGTCGTCAAACTTTTCGACGAGGTGTATTCCACCTTCGGATTGAAGTATGAGATTGAGCTGTCTACGATGCCGGAGGATCACATCGGCACTGTGGAGGAATGGGAGGAAAACCAGAATATTTTGAAGGATGCCATTACCGATATGGGAAAAACCTATGTTGTCAATGAGGGCGACGGCGCATTCTACGGACCGAAGCTCGACTTCCATATCGAGGACTGTATTGGCCGCACCTGGCAGTGCGGTACGATCCAGCTGGACAGCCAGCTGCCGGAGCGCTTTGAACTGGAGTATATCGGTTCCGACGGCGCGCCGCACCGGCCGGTGATGATCCACCGCGTGGTGTTTGGTTCCATTGAACGCTTTATCGGCGTGATTACTGAGCACTTTGCGGGTGCTTTCCCAATGTGGCTCGCACCGGTTCAGGTGAAGGTGTTGCCCATCACCGACCGTACGCGCAATTATGCGGCGGGCGTCCTTGAAACGCTGAATGCCACAGGCCTGCGTGCGGAGCTTGACGACCGTAGCGAGAAGATCGGCTATAAGATTCGTGAGGCGCAGCTTCAGAAGATTCCGTATATGCTCGTCGTGGGCGATAAGGAGTCTGAGGATGGCACGGTTGCTGTACGCGATCGCCGCGACGGCTCGAACGAGACAATGACACTCGATGCGTTCCTTGCGAAGATTGGAGAAGAAATCAAGACCAAGGCCCTGTAAAGCGGATAAAAGCGGGAGGTCCATATTGCACGGGCCTCCCTGAACAGAGGAAACAGGGGGTCCTACTTGATAGGAGCCCCTGTTTGTTTCGCCGGATTTGCCGGAACGATTGCATACAGGTAAGTAGTCACGCTGCGGAGTTGCCCCCGGACTGCCGATAAACCGGCAGTCCGGGGGCAACTTTTATATGCACGGGGGTCAGAGCTGAATACCGGTCTGCGCAGGATTGTCGAGGAGATTTCCCCGGTAGTCAAAACGCGAACCATGACATGGACAGTCCCAGCTTTTTTCATCCGGGTTCCATGCAAGTTCACATCCCAGGTGCGGGCATCGGGCGCTGACTGCGTAGACTTCCCCCTGCTCGTCGCGGTAGACGCCAACTTTCTGCCCGTCCAATTCGATAATACCGCCATGTCCCATTGGCAGGGAGTCGAGCGTTTTTTTCGGAATATGAAAAGCGCCCTTCGTAAGTCCTCGGACGGCATGTGCCATTTCTGCCGCTACGGCGCGCGCGGACTCCGTAACCGTAAAACGCCCGGGATCGAAGACATGGGCATAGGGATTCTCACCGCTGTGAATCAGATCGGAAATAAGCTGCGCTGCAACCATGGAACCGGTCATGCCCCACTTGCCGAATCCGGTCGCAACGTACCAGTTGGGTGTGGAGGCGGCAAACCGCCCAATGTAGGGAATGCCGTCCGGCGTCATACAGTCCTGGGCCGACCATTGCCTGGCAACTGTTGCACCGGGGAAGAAACGTTCTGCCGCCGTTCGGAGGTCCTGGTAGGAACTGCCCGCATCATGTTCTCCCGCTCGATGGTTCCCGCCGCCCATTAAGAGATAGCCGCCCGCCGGACGGAATGAGTACCCGTCCGGGTCAATGCCGTAATACATTCCCTGAAGTGCCGCCGCCTGTTCCAGCGCCAACACATAACTGCGTTCCTGATGCATACGCGCAAAGTAGAAACCGGGTACATTGACAAAAGGATAATGACAAGTAAATATGATATATTTTGCCCGCACCTTGGCTTGTTCCGTTTGAATGATATGGTTTTCGACAGACAAAACGCGTGTATTTTCATACAGTTCAAGACGACCTTCCAGAGCTCGCAGAAATTTCAGGGGATGAAAGCTCGCCTGATTTTCATACTGCAAAACGCCTGCGACAGAAAAGGGAAGCTCAGAATCCGCATGGAAGGATGCATGTATGCCGCATGCTTCGGCAAGCGATTGTTCCCGCTTCAGGATTTCGGGTGCGCGTTTGGTATAAAGACAGACGGGGCGGGTTTCAAAATCGCAGTCGATATGCTCCGTTTGTATCATTTGTGAAAAGGCATAGATGGCCGCCTCATTTGCTGCTGCATGATATTTGCGCCAAAGTTATCGTGAAGGCGGCTGAGAATGAGTCCGTGCTGAGAGGTGATTTTGGCGGTCGTTCCGCTGGTCTGGCCGCTTTCTGCCCGCCTGGCTTCCAGTACGACGGTATGGATGCCTGATTTCCCCAAAAGATACGCAGTCAGGATCCCTGCCATGCCTCCGCCGATAACGACGGCGTCTGTCTGAAGATCTGCGTGCAGCGCATCATGCGGAGTATATGAGGTTGATTCCGTCCAGATGGATTCCATGAAATTTCGTCCTTTCGTGTCTGTTTTCGGTAGTTTGCACGAAGAGACATACAATTATGCTAAAGAGACCCTCCAACCTTATAAACCGGTTGAAGGGTCCGTACTTGATTTGGACTGCGGTAATGGTTCTTTGTTTAAAACTGCGGTATCCATTTGCCGGCGCATATTGCGGTATTCGAAAGAAATCAATACCAGAGCGACTACAAAGGAGAGAATATCAGCGATCGGCGCAGCCCATAGCATTCCCGTAACACCCAAAGCGCGTGATAAAATCATGACGCCGGGTACCAAAAATAGCACGTCTCTCGACAGTGATAACAGTGTTGCCTTGACAGGCTTGCCGATCGACTGCAGGAAAATGCTGCTTGCCTTTTGAACACAGCATAGCAGGATGCCGCTGAGAAAAATACGAAAACACAGGTCTGCATACTCGTTATAGAGTTCGCTTTCGCTGCCGAAGATATTGACGATAGCCTGCGGACAGCATTCAAAAAGTAACATGGCGATTGCGCCAACAATGACATTGGCCAGAATTACCCAGCGGTATGTTAAGAAAGCACGCCGGTAATCCCCGGCACCGTAGTTATAGCCCGCGATGGGTTGCCCACCCACGGCAATGCCGACGGAAAAGGCAATGACGATACCAAAAACCTTCATGACAATGCCGACTACGGAGAGCGGAATATCCGCGCCATATATAGACGCAGGTCCGTAGCGCACAATCATATTGTTTGCAACGCTGATAATAATGACAATGGCAATTTGTGTAATAAAGCTGGATACGCCCAGTTGACAGATTTGACGAAGCAACGGACCCCTGAGCCGGAAGCTGGACTTGGAAAGACGGAAGGATTTTGGCTTTTTAAAGTAGAGCACGGTGGCGATGCAGGAGGCTACCTGGCCAATGACCGGCAACCCCCATGTCCATATCATGCTGACCGTCCGGCCCTTAAAAGAAAACGGCGCATGGGGCGCGAAGTGCCGCAAGGCATACGACCTGGACGAAAACGGCCAGCGCATCCCGGACGGGAAAGGCGGCTGGAAGAACCACCGGGAGGACACCACCGACTGGAACGACAAAGGGAATGTGGAGATTTGGCGGGC
>URVL01000074.1 GCA_900551265.1 uncultured Eubacteriales bacterium
GCTTGAGAGGAGGGTTCGATTCCCTTCACCTGCTCCAGACACGCCACGAGACATTCCATGCTCGTGGCGTGTTTTTTTGCTGTAAATTGGCGCTTGAATTCAGTTCCGGTTTAGCAATTCGAATCGATAACCGTACGGCGCAGCGGTAAAAGCTCATCAAAGATCACTTGCATATACCGGTCCCACAGATCAAAATCGTGACGATAGCCTTCCGCACAAATATAATGGATCTTGTAACCCATCTCACGCAAAGTTTTAACGTCCGCTTCAACGCGCTCCCGAATAAACTCGTCGCTGCCGCATATGACATGGAAGTCGGGGAGAGATATGCCGCGTTCTAAGTTTCGGCGTGCGATGCGCGCCAGGTCATACCGGGAACCTTCCAACGCTTCCGCGGGTCCAAATGTGCTGAGATAGAGCGGAAAATGACTGAAATGCTCGCTTTTAAGCTCCTCTTTTAAGGTCTGAGTATTCACCGTCAGACCAATGCCTCCCGACATATCCACGCATGCACGATAGAGCTCCGGATGCATGAGCGCGTTGCCAAGCGCCGCATTACCTCCCATGGCGTAGCCTACAATAAAATTATCTTCCCGCGCGGGCGAGGATGGAAAAAGGGAACGAATGACGACGGGAAGCTCCTCCGTAATAAAAGTAGAATAATTTCTGCCATAGCTTGTGTCAACGCCAAAACTGTTTGCCACATTGGGAACGACCAACATGACGCGGTTGCGGTCGGCATAGCGTTCGGCGTTAGTATAGCGAAAGACCAAACTGTCGTCATCGCCGCCGCCATGTATCAGATAAACCGTTTGAAATTTCATGCCCGGAAAATAGACGGGCATTTTTTGATCGGCGTGCGGGAGCGTGTGGTGGCGTGTACCGGCGGACATATCGTAATAACTGAAACCGTCGGTGGGAATGGTAATCGTGATGTCGACATATTGGCCGATGGCTTGGCTGCGGTAGTTAAATCGCATGATACCCATAAAAAACCTCCCTGTTGATGAATCCGGACATTGGATCGGGGCTGCCGTCTTCTGCAATGTTTTGGTAGCATAATAATGCATGAAACTGCTTGACAACAGGATAGCGCAAAAACGACGTACCGTCAACGGATCGACAGAAAGCTGAAGCAATTTGCAAGATTTCACTGATTTCGTTATCAGAATGGGACGCCCATTCGGCTGTATCTGTTCTTGGTGCAGCCGCGTTTAAGAGCCGGAGCGCGGAGTCTACATGCGCACGCTTTTACCCGGCGTAAGGGATACAAAGAATATCAAATTTATGAAGTGCGTGTGAAATTTAATTTGACATATTATCAAAGATATATTATAATAAAGTGACCAAAATCGGCATGGAGTCTGGAAGAATGACGTGTCACTTGTCGTTCTTTTGCTTTGGGTTACATTTGGGTTGAAATATGGCTTTCATCCCCTGAATCTGGTGACAAAAACAGGGCTTGCAGAGGATCCTGATACTTTGGCCGTATATGGCGCTGTACGGTTGTAAGGTTACCGGAAAATGTAAAATCAGGATACGCGGCTCATGTTCGCTTTTGGTACATTATACGGAACAAGTTCCGTGAAGAGAGGACTGAATGTATTGGAACCCACGCTGTCGATTATTTATGCCATTTGTTTCTTCACGATATTGATTGCAGCTGCTTTTGTTGTGTATCTGTATCTGTGGCTCAAGCGGCAAGAAACGGTGAACAAAAAGATTGCAGAAGTTTCTGACTTAATAAAAGCCGGCGCCGCGACTTTTATGAACCGGGAATATAAGATACTGGCAATTTTTGCTCTGGTTGCAGCAATTGCGATTTTTCTTTTCCTGCCGACGCCCGTATGGACGGGAAATATTGTAAAAAATATTTCCATGACGATTGCCTATGTGGCGGGAACCGTTTTTTCCGCAATAGCTGGAAAAATCGGTATTCTTGTCGCAACTCTTTCAAATGGCCGCTGTGCGGAAGGCGCGCAAAAGGGCATTAAACCGGCCTTTTTGATTGGTTTCCGCGGAGGGGCTGTTATGGGTCTTGCCGTGGTTGGTTTCTGCATTTTGGGCGTTATGGGCGTTTTAATGCTGACGTCGGATGCCACAATTCTGCTGGGCTTTTCCTTTGGCGCAAGTTCTCTGGCGCTGTTTGCAAAGGCTGGCGGCGGTATTTTTACAAAGACTGCCGACGTGTCTGCTGATCTGACCGGAAAGGTAGAACTGGGAATTCCGGAGGATGATCCGAGAAATCCCGCCGTTATTGCCGATAACGTTGGCGACAACGTTGGCGACGTGGCTGGCATGGGCGCCGATCTGTTTGACTCCAATGTTGCCGCTATGACGTCTGCACTGGTTATTGCGCAGTCTTTGAGCGGTAATACGACAGCCAATACGGCGATGGTATTCTGTTATTCCGCAATCGGCCTGCTTTCATCAATATTTGGCATTGCCTCTGCCAGGATCGGAAAGCATGGAAATCCGACTCGTGCGCTCAACTCCTGTACCTATTTGACAACCGCCATTTTTATTGTGCTCACGGCGCTTGCAACGGCGCTTTTTGAGGGCTTTGAGTGGCGCGTATGGGGCGCCTCTGTCGTGGGCTTGGTAGTCGGTGTGATTATCGGTATTACGACGGACTATTTTACGGACGATACCAAACCGATTGTCCGGAAAGTGGCGCATGCATCCCAATCGGGTTCCGCTTTTACCATTTTGTCCGGTATTTCCTACGGCTTTATTTCTGCGCTTCCCGCGATGGTTGGTATTGCCATTTCCGCGCTGACGGCGTATAAGCTGTGCGAACCGCTTGGAGACGGCTATGCGATCTTTGGCATTTCCATGGCTGCTGTCGGCATGCTTTCCATTGTTGGAATGATTATCAGTAATGATGCCTATGGTCCCATCGTAGACAATGCGCGCGGCCTTGCGGAGATGGGTTCGCTGGGTGATGAGACCATACAGATTGCCGACGAACTGGATAGCGCTGGTAACACAGTTAAGGCAATTACAAAGGGCTTTGCCATTGGCGCTGCAGGTCTTACAGTCATCTCTCTTCTGGGCGCCTATATGTCTGAGGTAAACGGATATCTGGCTGAAGCGGGCAAGGAACTCTTGACCGGATTTGACATCATGGATCCAACAGTTTTCTTCGGCATTTTGGTTGGCGCTGCGATTCCGGCTGTTTTCTCTGCCATGCTGATCCTGGGCGGCGACAAAAATGCACAGCGTATGGTTGCTGAAATTCACCGCCAGTTTAAAGAGATTGTTGGCCTGCGTGAGGGTAAAGAGGGCGTGCGCCCGGATTACGACAAATGTATCGGTATTGCCACGCAGGGCGCTTTGAAGGAACTGATCCCCGCGGGACTGGTAGCAATCATTGCGACGATGATTGTTGGCTTTATCGGCGGTGTTTCTGCCATAGGCGGATTCTTACTTGGAAATATTGTAAGCGGCTTGCTCCTTGCCCTCTTCATGTCCAATTCCGGCGGTCTTTGGGACAACGCGAAGAAGTACGTCGAGGCGGGAAATGAAGGCGGAAAGGGTTCTCCTGCGCACAAGGCGGCTGTTACAGGCGATACGGTGGGAGATCCGTTTAAAGATACGGCCGGTCCTTCTATCAATACACAGATCACGGTCGTATCTCTGGTCGCTTCCCTGATGTCTGCGCTTTTTGTGGCGTTTTCCATCATGGGTTAAGTCTTTATATATAAAAAAGTATATCGTATTTTGTAAAAACTCCAGGCGTTCAGAAACGCCTGGAGTTTTTGATAATTTGATCAAATATTGTGAAAAAATGATCGCTATATTTATCAAAATGCCTCAAATTTTGTCGAATCGCGAGGCGTTTTCTTTCATATTGGAGATAGACAAATTTTTTGTGTTTTAATATAATATCTATATTGGGTTTTTTATAATACTGTGCGGGAATCAGGTTTTATCGTATTGCCTGTGAATTGAGAACAGTTACAAGATATGTTTATGAGAATGCATGGAATCACTGAGGGAGAGGCTATGAGAATTGGACTCGATATTGGATCGACGACGGCCAAAGTGGCGGTTCTGGACACGGAATGCAACCTCCTTTATTCCGACTATCGGCGCCATTACAGTCAGGTGGCTGATGCAATTACAGCGCTGATTCAAGAGGTTCGAGACCGTTTTCCGGATGAACGTGGTGCCTCTTTTGCCATGAGCGGGAGCGCCGGCATGGGGCTGGCTGAAAAGTGCGGGATACCGTTTGTACAGGAGGTATATGCCACACGTTTGTGTGCCGAGAAGATGGTGCCGGATGCGGACGTGATTATTGAATTGGGCGGCGAAGATGCCAAGATTATTTTTTTAAAAGGTATTCCCGACGCACGTATGAACGGGAGCTGTGCAGGAGGCACGGGTGCGTTCCTCGACCAAATGGCGACACTTTTAGGCGTTACGACAGAAGGCCTGAATCAGCTGGCAAAGAATTATGAGAAGGTTTATACAATTGCAAGCCGCTGTGGTGTTTTTGCCAAAAGCGACGTGCAGCCGCTCATTAACCAGGGTGCACGCGATAGCGACATTGCGGAGAGTATTTTGCAGGCCGTGGTCAATCAGACGATCAGCGGACTGGCGCAGGGCCGTCCGATTCGGGGGAAGGTGCTTTATTTAGGCGGGCCTCTGACATTTTTGGATGAGCTGCGGTATGCCTTTGACAGGACGCTGAAGCTGTGCGGCGTCTGTCCGGAGCATAGCCTATATTATGTGGCAATGGGTGCTGCGGAAAATGCCGATGTGGATTTTACGTTTGAGGGAATTCTGCATGAGCTTGCCGTTCACCAGAAAGATATAAATTTTGCCCATATGCCGCCTCTTTTCCAGAATGAGGCCGAATATCGGGCTTTTTGTGCCCGTCATGCGCGGACAAAGGTCAAACGCGGCGCAATGCCGCCTGCAGACGGGCGCGTGTATCTGGGCGTAGATGCAGGGAGTACGACCGTAAAGTTTGCCGTCATTGGAACTGATGGGGCACTTTTGGACGAACGCTATGAAAGCAACAGCGGGAATCCTGTTCCGCGCGTCCGCGCATATCTGGAGGATCTCTATACACGCTATCCGGATATCCGTATTTGCGGCAGTGCGTCGACCGGTTACGGGGAGGACCTGATCCGTAACGCTTTTTCACTGGACTTTGGGGTTGTGGAGACGGTTGCCCATTTAATAGCCGCAAAAGAACTGGAACCGGATGTTGACTTTATTCTGGATATCGGCGGCCAGGATATGAAATGCTTAAAGATTCATAATGGTGTGATTGATAATATCTATTTAAACGAGGCGTGTTCAAGCGGTTGCGGCAGCTTTTTGCAGACGTTTGCAAGTGCGCTTGGTATGGATATTGCGGAATTTGCAAAGCTTGGTATTTATGCCGACAGCCCGGTTGACTTGGGTAGCCGCTGTACGGTTTTTATGAATTCTTCTGTTAAACAGGCGCAAAAGGATGGCGCGTCTTTGCAAAATATCAGCGCCGGACTATCCGTCAGTATTATTAAAAATGCGCTTTATAAGGTCATCCGCGTTAGCAGTGCGGAGTCGCTTGGAAAGCATGTCGTGGTGCAGGGCGGTACGTTTTATAACGACTGCGTCCTGCGGACGCTGGAACGCGAACTGGGTACCGACGTCGTGCGCCCGGATATATCGGGTTTGATGGGTGCGTACGGTGCAGCGCTGTACGCGCGCGACCATGCAGCAGAGGTCTCTTCCACATTAGGACCGGAGCAGCTTGCGGCTTTTACGCATGAGTCGCGTCCGGTGACTTGCAGCGGCTGTGAAAATCACTGCCGTTTGACAATCAACACGTTCAGTGGGGGCAGGCGCTATATCAGCGGTAACCGCTGTGAGCGTCCGGTCACAAGCAGAAAATCGGATGACGGCTTGAATTTGTACGCTTATAAGAGACATTCTTTGGAGTCCTATGCACCACAGCCGGGAAAACGCGGAAAAGTGGGGATTCCGCTTGGCCTAAATATGTATGAACAGCTTCCTTTCTGGCATACCTTTTTTACGAAGCTTGGGTTTGAAGTAGTAACAAGCCCGGTATCCAGCCGCGCGTTGTATGTCGAGGGCCAGGATACCATCCCGAGCGATACGGTCTGTTTCCCTGCCAAGCTGATGCATGGCCATGTTCGAGCGTTGGTGCGCGAAGGCTGTGAGACAATTTTCTATCCCTGCATGAGTTATAATCTGGACGAGGGAATGGGAGATAACTGCTTTAACTGTCCGATTGTGGCATATTACCCGGAAGTACTGGCAGCGAATGTGCCGGAACTGCGAGATGTGCGTTTTATTCACGGCTACGTTGGTTTGCACCGGCCTAGAAATGTGCCGCGTAAATTATGGGAGATGCTGTATCGCGATTTTTATATTCCTTTGCCGCAGATACGTGCAGCGGTGCACGCCGCCTATGCCGCTTATCAAGAACATATGGCGAAAATTGCCGCCGAAGGTGAACGCGTCATTGCCGCTGCGCGGGAGGAGGGGAAGCCAATTATTGTACTGGCCGGCCGGCCGTATCACATTGACCCGGAAATTAACCACGGTATGGACCGCCTGATTACTGGTATGGGTATGGCGGTTGTTTCAGAGGATGCGCTGCGCGGGCTTACCGGTGCGCCGCCGCGTGTGCAGGTTTTGAATCAGTGGACGTACCATAGCAGGCTGTATGCGGCTGCGGAGTATGTTGCAGGGCAGAAGGATATGCAGTTTGTCCAGCTGGTGAGCTTTGGATGCGGCTGCGACGCAATTACGACGGATGAATGCCGCAGAATCCTTGAAGAAAGTGGAAAAATCTATACGCAGATTAAAATTGATGAGATAGAAAATCTTGGCGCGGCGAAGATACGTCTTCGCAGTCTGTTTGCAGCGGCTGGTATTGAGAAATGAGGTGGTATATTCTGTGAAAAAGAATCAGGCGGCAGATCGCGTTTTGTTTACCAAAGATATGAAACGTACGCACAAGATCCTGTTTCCGGATATGTTGCCGATCCATTTTGAGATTATTCGGCATGTATTTGCAGAGTATGGGTATCAAACGGAGGTTTTACATAACGAAGGGCGCGAGGTCATCAATACGGGATTACAATATGTCCATAACGATACCTGTTATCCCGCCCTTCTTGTGATCGGACAGTTTATAAGCGCCCTGAAGAGTGGAAACTATGACCTTGACCATGTTGCACTGATGATTACGCAGACGGGCGGCGGCTGCCGTGCATCTAACTACATTTTTCTGCTCCGAAAGGCCTTGAAAAAAGCGGGCCTTGAAAAGATTCCGGTTATTAGTCTGAACATGTCAGGCCTGGAATCAAACCCCGGCTTTCATTTGACGCTCCCGATGCTGGTAAAAATGATGGCTGCGCTGGTTTACGGTGATGAACTGATGCTGCTTGGCAATCAGGTGCGTCCATATGAAAAAAATCCTGGCGATACCGATGCGCTTGTAAACGACTGGGCCGGTCGTATTGGGGCGATGCTCAATAGCCGGCGTGGTTTTACGCTTCCCGAAATGCGCCGGCTTTTTGGGGAAATTTCGCGTGATTTTGCCGCGGTGCCGCAAGAACGCCGTGCAAAAATCCGCGTGGGCGTTGTAGGGGAGATTTATGTGAAATTTTCTCCGCTCGGAAATAATGGACTGGAAAAATTCCTGCTGGAACAGGGCTGTGAAGTGATGCTTCCAGGAGTAATGGGATTTGTCATGTATTCGCTCTCAAATCAGGAAGTGGACCGCAAGCTCTATGGTGGAAAAGCGGTAATGTCACGTCTTTCCAAGGTGGCGCTGCATTATCTGGAGGCTGTGGAACAGGCGATGCTGGATGCAATTCGCGCGCCCGGATGCTTTACGGCTCCCTCTCCGTTTTCCCGGCTTGAAAAGCTGGGGGAACGCGTCATCAATCGCGGAAGCAAGATGGGCGAGGGCTGGCTCTTGACTGCCGAGACTTTAGAGCTTGTCGAAAATGGTTACCCCAATGTGGTTTGTGCGCAGCCGTTTGGATGTCTGCCAAATCATATTAACGGACGTGGCATGATGAACCGAATTAAGGAACTTGCCCCGCAGGCCAATATTGTTGCGATCGATTATGACTCCGGTGCATCACGCGTTAATCAGGAAAATCGGATTAAATTGATGCTTTCTTCTGCAAAACGTTCTGGTGATCCGGTCGCCGAATCATGCGAGGAGGAACTCGCTCACAGCGGCAAAGAGGAATATGCTATGACGTGATATTTTTGTATGGAATATCTGTTGGTACTGGAACAAACTTTTAAAAGTGTCTAAAATTCAGACAAATTCTGTGCTGTGGGCAAATTTTGCACACAGCACTTTTTTTGTCCATTTTTACAGAGAACGGCGCATACTATAATAAATAATGTAGATTATGGGGAGGTTTATATATGGGAGCCTTGAAACGTTCCAAGTGGGGGTATTTCATTTTTTCGCTTCTTTTGTGCTTGACAGGTCTGGCGCTGATTATTTGGCCTGAGATTTCCGCGGAAACATTTTGCGTGGTGATCGGTGCGATTAGTCTGATATATGGCATAGTAAAACTAATCGAGTATTTTACACAGAGAGCTGCGGCCTATTCTTTTTTCCAGTTTGACTTGGCGGGAGGCATATTCTTTGTAATTATTGGAATGATATTTTTGCTGCGCCCGGCCTATATTCTCACCATTCTGCCGGTAGTTGTGGGGTTTTATATGATTGTCGATGGTGTCGTAAAAATTCAAACCTCAGTTGACGCAAAACATTATGGCCTGCGTGCTTGGTGGCTGATATTGGTCTGTGCGCTTTTGTGCGCGGGAATGGGCATATACCTTCTCTTTTACCCCTTTGAGGGTGGGACATTTCTTATGATCTTGCTTGGTATTTCCATATTGTTTGATGGCGTGCAAAATATTTTTAACGCTATTTATACTGCCAAGATGATGAGCAACCTGCACCGTATATTTGAAGAGGGGCCGGACAGCGGTACGGCCAGATAGGTTATATTAATTTCCGTGATTTTTGTTACAAAGGAGGCGGCATGAATGACGGCGCTCGTGTGGTGCTTGATTTATATGGGGTTACTTGGCATTCTTTCGCATTATGTGGGTGAATCGCTGCCACGCAGCTGGTTTTCGTACGATGCGGCGCCCTTTAAACCATATGCCTGGGAACGGGGCGGAAAAATTTATGAAAAGTTTGGTATCCGGCGCTGGAAGGATCATATGCCAGATATGAGCCGTGTGATGCGCGATATGATGCCGAAACGGCTCTCCTGGGGTATGAACGTTGATCAAATTAAGAAGCTGATAACGGAGACCTGCGTGGCAGAGACGATTCATCGTATACTTTGCCTGTTGTCGGTGGGTATCTATTTCATTATGCCCACGGGAACGGGAGTTTTTTTGATGATACTATATATCCTGCTGTGTAATGTGCCGTTTATTATGATTCAGCGTTATAACCGGCCGCAGCTTGTACGACTGGTGGAAAAACTGGAGGCCAGGAGGGAACGAATCCGCGATGCGTGTGCTGATACTGTCGTGTAATACGGGCGGAGGACACAATTCTACCGCCATGGCGCTTAAGGAATCCTTTCAGAAAATCAGCGTGCCGTGCGAAATCATGGATGTGCTTTCTTTTGGGAATCCGCTTTATGAACAGATTGTCACAAAAGGCCATGTCTTCCTCTATCGAAATATGCCCCGTCTGTTTGGATTGGGATATCGCTTTGAAGAGCGCCGTCATCCGGAAGGTCACAAGTCTATCGTTTATCGCCTGCAGACGGGGTATGCTGACCGTTTGTACCGTTACATAACGGAAAATGAATTTGATACGGTTGTCTGTGTCCATGTTTTCGCGGCTGCGGCGCTGACCGAAATTCGAAAAAAATATGCGCCGGCACTGCGGATGTACTTTGTTGCAACGGATTATACATGCAGCCCAGGCGTCAGTGACCTTACTATGGACGCTTACTTTATACCACATGCAAAATTGATTCCCGAATTTTTAGATAACGGTCTGCCGGAGGAACGTCTCATTTCAACGGGAATTCCTGTGCGGCAGGTGTTTTGCGGGAAAGCGGAGCAGCGCACTGCGCGCCACCGGCTCGGCTTGCCGGAAACGGGACGTTTGGCG
>URVL01000075.1 GCA_900551265.1 uncultured Eubacteriales bacterium
TCATCGTCCCGGCCATACCGCTCATTCCGCCAGCAGTTGATGTGAATGCCGGTGCCAACCTCCACATCACAGTGCCGCCTGCCGTTCTGGATGTGCAGATAAATCCCTTCCGGAAAAAACTCTTTCTTAAACCGGCATCGCGGGAACTGTGGCTTGAGCTTTCGGTATTCCGCATCCATCAGTCCCTCAAAGAGCGCCATCTGTTCTGTGTGGTTCAGCTCCATCATTTTCCACCCCCTTCCTCGCGGCCCTGGCCTTTAACCGTCAAAATACCGTCCAGAGTGGTGGCGGTGATCCGCAGCCGCTCGGCCACGGCAATGTCATTCTTCATGGCCTCATCCACCGTACCGCCACAGACCACCAGCACAGAAGCGCGGCGGAGATAGTCGCGGGCCATGTCGATCCCGTCCTTATGCTCCTGGGGGATGCTGTCCTTCAAAAACAGCGGAAGGAACAGAAGCGGGCAGACCGGGGAAAATCCGGCCTCGTAGACCAGGCGGCAGTATTTGGCGGCGTTTTCGGTGTTCTCAAACTCGTTGTCGCCCCAATGGGCGGTGATATACGCAAGCGGGCGTTTCATGCGAAACTCCTTTCTCCCCATGTCCGGGGTGCAGAAAAGGCGGCCCTTATGAGCCGCCTCCGTAAAGGTCGTGATTGACCAGCATCGTGTAGTGGTTGTCCAGAGAGGACGGTGCATTGAACAGCGCCGCCATCAGATATGCCTTGGTGTTCCAGACGCGGGTAGTGTTTTCGTGGATACCGTCCAGCACTTTTTCGATATGGGAACAGGTGATCTTCGCAAACCGCTGCTGAACAAAAGCGGTGGGGTATTCCGCATCCCGCCCAATCTTGATGGTGGGGCTTTTGGTCAGCGCCACTTCCAGCATGATTTCCACGAACTCGTCTATCTGTTCTCGGTTCAGGGAATTACAGATATGCTCGTACTCAATCTGATCCCTGATTTCTTCTCGTTTCTCCATCACTTCCGTCTGTCCGTCCGTCTCTGCCGCCGCAGGTGCAGAAGGAAAGAATGAATGAGTATTTGATCCATGAGTATTTGATTTTTGGATATTTGATTTCTTAGTATTTAATTGCGGCGGGTTTTCCGTATCTGGTACAGCCATATCTGGTGTTTCCATATCTGGATTTACCATATCCGGGTTTTCCGTACCTGGTGAAGCCGTATCTGGCGGGGCCGGTTCCGGCTGGGGCTTGACCGGCTTCTCAAAGATGGTGTACTCGGTATCGGTGATCCGGCCATTCTTGCCCCGGAGCTGCCTGCGGGTCAGATACCCCGCGCTTTCCAGCTCCCGGAGGGTCTTGCCAATCGTCTCCACGCTTTCCTTGCAGATGGAGGCCAGGCCCCGCGTGGTGTAATTCCACTCATCCGGCAGGGAGAGCATCATGGAGAGAAGCCCCTTGGCTTTCAGGGTCAGGCCGGTATCTTTCAGGTGGTAGTTGCTCATCACGGTATAGTCCCGTGTGCGCTCTACGCGAAAAACTGCCATATTCATCACTCCCATTCTGAAAGGGCGGCCCGGCCCTGGGGCCAGCCGCCTTACTGGTTACGGTTCATAGACCGGCTGGGTATGTTCATACACCGGGCCGCACAGCCCGTTTAAGTCCTCCACAAGCTCGCCCAGGTCCAGGCACAGCTCGCTGTCCATGACCGGCGTATCTTTGATGGTGCGGTACTGCGTGATATAACCGTCATGGTCGTAGTTCACGCTCACGCAGGAGACAACCGCCAGGGACATATCTTCCAGGAGCCACAGCTCCAAGGTGCGGGTAGCCACCACGATCTCCATTGTCACCTGGTCGGTTTCCTCATACAGCAGGGTGGCTTTCTGGCGGAACAGGTCCTCGCCCCGGTAGTTGAAGGACCGTTCCTGCCTGCCCTGGGTGATGTAGGAATACACCGTTGTGGCATTGTGGCGGACCACCTGCAACAGACTGTAAATGTCCAGGCTTTCCACCAGCTCGGCGGCCTCGTCCTCGGTGTAGCAGCCTTCCTCCACCGCCTGCTGAAACAGATCGTCAAAGGTTTCTTTCAATGCTTCATAAGCGTCCATACTTAAATCCTCCTATGGGTGAGCCTGCCATCAATGGCGGCGTTTTTTGGGTTTGTCGGGCAGGATATGCCCCTCGATGATTGCAGCGTGGCGGCGGATCTGAAGCTGGCCCTGGCGTTCCAGGGACCGCATCCGGGCATACTCGTCCTCGGTCAGAAACAGCCGCTTATACTGGCCCCTGCGCCCCAGGGGGCAGTGGGTGGACAGGATGAGAAATTCCGCCATGTGCCGGGTATCGTCCTTGAACCGTTCCACAGCCAGCAGGTCGTGGCCTTCCAGCGGAAGATGCAGAGGTTTCATGCCTTGCGCCCCCTTTCGTGAATATCCAGGACCGCACAGCCATACCGGGCGATGAGCAGGGCGTTCACAATCATGCGAAGCGCCGCAGCGTCTACAATCTCGGCATCTGCCAGGTCACGGGTTGTCAGTCCTCCCGCGTTGGTGTAGATGCCCCGCGCAGCGATATAGAGGGTGTAGTCATGGGGTGAAATCTCATGGAGCCTTGCATAATCGAACTCCGCGCCCCGCCTGCACAGGCAGTTTCCAGCGCGGCGGTAAATGTCCTCATCGGAAGTGAACAGGAACATGACCGCAAAGAAGGCAGGCGTGTCCCGGCGCTTGCTGTGTCCCAGGTGGATTTTCACGCCCTCCATACGCTGCCGGTGGCGCTCATCCTTCCAGAGCATACCGGGGAAATCCCGGATCAGCGGTTCCAGGCGGGCCATCAGGCGCTTGTCATGGTGAAACATCTGCCGGACCACCTCTGCATAGTTCACAACGCCCGCCTCAATGCGCTCGGCCATCCAGGGGCAGCCGCAGGCGGTGCAGCCAAATTTCTTGACATACTCGGTACAAAGTTTGCAGTCCACATCTTCCGGTGTGTATTTGAAAGTGTTGATATACATGGATACCTCCTTATGAAAATGAAAAAGCCGGGCAAATGGATTGTCCGGCGGTTTAGGTGTATTCAGTTTTATCGCTCCTGGCTGCGCTGGCGTTTCTTCTGCCATGCCTCAAGCAGCTTGATGATGGTGTTCTCCATTTGCAGGGGCGTATAGGATTTTGGAAAATACTTGCGTATGCGGTCCCCGTCAAAGGTCAGGCTGAACTTCTCCGGCTTCTTTTCCTCGGACATGATTGCCAGCATACTGTCCTCATTGAGCCGCCCGGCCTGGCTGAATTTCTTCATCCGCTGGGCCTGGGAGAGTGACGGGGTGGCCTGCTCATAGTCTATCGTGGTGACGAGCATCTGCTGTTCCTCCGGTTTGAGCGCCGCAATTTGATAGGCGGGTGAAAGGGCAATCTTTTTTTCGTCTACCATCTGCATCAGCTCCGGAACCAGGTTCGTCAGGGAAATATAATTGCGGACCGTATCGCCGCTGACCCCCATCTGCTGGCCGATTTCATCATCACTTCTCAACTTCGCCGAAATTTTCGGCGAAGTCAAATCGTTTCGTGCGCCCTGCCGCTTGATAGCCTCCAGCTTCATCTTGTACGCCTTGGCCCTTTCGCTGGGCAGGATGTTCTCCCGCTGAAGGTTGCTGTCCACCATGATGATGGTGGCCGCATCCCGGTCCAGGTTGCGGATCAGAACCGGCATGGTATCCAGACCGGCCTGCTCACAGGCGTATTTGCGCCGGTGTCCGGCTACGATCTCATAGCCGCCTTCCTCGCGGGGCCGCACGATGGCAGGGACAATCACGCCATACTCTTTAACGCTCTGGATTGTCTCCCGCATTTCCTCATCGTCCCGCACTTGAAAAGGGTGGTCCGGGAATGGGTAAAGGTCCGTCAGCGGCATGCGAACCACCACTTCTTCCTGGGGTGGCTGCTGGGCAGGCGGGGCGGTTTTCTTTCGTCCCCTGGCAGGTGACGCGGGCTTGTCGCTCAATGCTTCTCACCTCCATTGAGACACAAAAAGGAGGCCCAGCCCGGAACCTCCTTCGCATCTGATTTTGGGCATAGAAAAACGGACATCAGCAGAAACACTAATGTCCGTCAATCCATCGGCTCACAAGAGCCGCTATATTCAGTTGTCCGGCTTCACACAGGGGAGGCTCCGGCGGAGCCTGGCACACATCACGACAGTTCTCTTTGCCACTTCATTCTCTTGTCGTTCCCTGTGTTTTGCCCTTAATTTTTCCCTCACGAGCGTCCGTGAGGCCATAAAAATGCGGTAATGTTCGATAACAGCCTATAACACCTTTGCATGGATAAATTGGCGTATTTTCAAGGGTTTTTGGGGGTTTAATAACACCCGATAACGCCTCTCGGAAGGTGGTGAAATTTCAAGGGGCTAATTTTCATTACTGCCAAAAAACAGCATGTTTTGCCATGCTGTTTTTTTGGCAGTGTGCCTCATTTTTTCCTATACTATTGAAGCACGATTTGGTAAGAAGAAAGTATTGAAAAGATCGCGTTTCTTTGTTACAATAATATAGTATATTTTTGTGTTGTTTGACTATGAATGCATATTTATACATTGAATTAAATGGTAAGTACGAAAAATTTTTCTTACCTGTCTTGACTCGACCGGAGTATGTAGGATTTGCATCCTCAGGCTTTCTCGCGGGGCTATCCACTGCAAGGAGGATTTAGGAACTTCCTTTGATTGTGAAAAACGGCAATCGGGGCGCTGGTATATTACGTTAGTCACGACGGTGAGAATGTGTTTCGGCTTGTGAATATAAGATTCGGCATACTTGCGCCTTATGAGGCGCGTATCCGTTCAAAAAAAAGACCGGTATCACGCAATTGCGGTGCGGTCGTTGGCAATTATAGAAGAGTGCCGTGCCGAAATGGTGCGCGGACAGGCCTGGGGGGACGCGTAATGAGGATTATATTGGATGTCATGAGCGGAGATATGGGCTGTGAAGCCGCCGTTCTCGGCGCTGTCACAGCCCGTGACCGCGTAAATGCCGAGATAACGCTTGTGGGCGATGAGCAGCAGATCAAAAGTGTTTTTATAAAAAACGCCGTTCCGATGAACGAGATTACGGTACTTCATGCGCCGCAAGTTATTACCATGGAGGACGACCCGGTACGTGCGGTACGTGAAAAGCGCAATTCTTCCATGTCGATTGGATTGAGCGCTTTAAAACGCGGGGAGGGCGACGCATTTATTTCTTCCGGTAATACCGGAGCGCTGCTGACTGGCGCGACATTGCTGGTTGGGCGTGTTCCCGGCGTGCGGCGTGCGGCACTGGCGGTAATGTTGCCGTCGTCCGGAGATCATGGCGCGCTGCTGATTGACTGTGGTGCAAATTCCGAATGCAGCAGTGAATATCTGGCGCAGTTTGCACTGATGGGTAGTGCCTATATGGAGTCTGTGTGTCATGTGGCAAATCCGCGCGTCTGTCTGATCAGCAATGGCACGGAGGAACATAAGGGGAATCCGCTGACGCTGGAGGCCCATAAGCAGTTTGCCGGGCTGCATGAAGCGGGGCGCCTGAACTTTTGCGGAAATATTGAGGGACGTGACATCTTTTGGGATAGGGCCGATGTGGTTGTTTGCGATGGCTTCACAGGGAATGTCATTTTAAAAACGATTGAAGGTGCCGGGATGTTGCTGATGTCGAAGGTGCGCGAGGCGATGACCGCGACACCGTCAACCAAACTGGCCGCTGCCATCATTAAGCCGAAGTTGAAACCCCTGAAGAAAATGACGGATTATCGAGAAACGGGCGCGACGCCAATCCTTGGAATTGCAAAGCCTGTCTTCAAAGCACATGGTTCGTCAGATGTACAGGCTTATGCCAATGCGATTACGTCAGCGGTGGCATATTGTGAGTCTGAGACAAATGAAAAAATTGCTGCTCGCATTGCGCAGATGAGGGAATAGGGGGTATTCGTGCATGACACTGGATGTACTGCGGCGTATTTTATCAGATGAGTTTGATGTAGAACCGGATAGTATTACGTTGGAAACCAACTTTTATGACGACCTTGCCGCGGATTCGCTCGATATGGTAGAGCTGGCGCTGGCATGCGAAGAGGAATTTGGAATCACAATTGAGGATAATGACGAGAGCTGGGCGGTTTCAACAGTTGCGGAGCTGGCGGATTATATAGAATCCCGCATGGAAGAGTAAGCGCTATATGGAAAAATTGGAAAAGAAAATTGGGTATCGTTTTCGTAATCATGAGCTTTTAAAGACTGCCCTGACGCATAGTTCCTATGCAAATGAAGCGCGGGATCGTCATACGCAGTCAAACGAACGGCTGGAGTTTTTGGGGGATAGCGTGCTTGGCATGGTGACCTCTGACTATATTTTTAAGCTGTATCCGGATATTCCTGAAGGGGAGCTGACGAAACTGCGTGCGTCCGTCGTATGTGAGCAGGCGCTGCATGAAGTGGCGGTCTCTCTGGGCCTCAGTGAATTTTTACTATTGGGGCGCGGCGAAGAAGCGGGAGGCGGAAGAGAACGTTCCAGCATTTTGGCGGATGCTGTGGAGGCCGTGATTGGAGCCATTTATATGGACGGTGGGTTTGCGGCTGCGCAGCCTTTTGTGTTAAGCTTTATCAAACCGTCCGTCGCCAGAACAGCAAGCCGGCATAATTTTAATGATTATAAGACAATGCTGCAGGAAATTGTGCAGAAGAATCGTGAGGAAGTACTCAGTTACCGCGTGGCGTCTCAGTCCGGGCCGGATCACGACAAGACGTTTGAGATGGAAGTTCTGCTGAATTCAAACGTTGTCGCGCGTGGACGGGGCCACAGTAAAAAGGAAGCGGAGCAGGCTGCGGCGCATGAAGCGCTAAAGCTCATGGGGATACAGGTGTAATGGCACGTATTTTGCCTGTCTTTATTCCACATGAGGGATGCCCCCACGATTGTGTGTTTTGTAACCAGCGGCGCATAGCCGCCTCCGTATCTCCCGAGCCGGAGGAAGTACGGGAGCGGGTCTGCGCGGCTTATCAAGCCGGTCTTATTTCAGAGGTTGCATTTTACGGTGGGAGCTTTACAGCGATTCCTGCAGAACGCCAGGAGGCGTTTTTAAAGGCCGTTGCCGATACGGGCGTTTCGATTCGTCTTTCCACGCGTCCGGACTGTATCGACGGAACCGTGATAGAGCGTTTACAGCGCTATCAGGTCAAAACGGTAGAGCTCGGCGCGCAGTCGATGGTCGATGAAGTATTGCGCCGCGCCGGTCGCGGTCATACGGCGGACGACGTCCGGCGCGCATCGCGCATGATCCGGGCGGCCGGAATGGAATTGATTTTGCAGGCAATGGCGGGGTTGCCGGGAGACGCCGGTACGTGGCGTGATACGGCGGAAGAACTGGCGGCGCTTTCACCGGACGGCGTGCGGATTTATCCGGTCGTGGTTGTCCGTGACACAGCGCTATACGATATGTGGCGGCAGGGGGACTACCGGCCGCTGACCGTTTCCGAAGGCGCGGATGCAGCGGCCGATATGTTGGAGGTTTTTCTGGCGCATGATATTCCTGTGATCCGAATCGGCCTGAATCCGACCGGGGAACTCTCCGGAGGCGCGGCGGTTGCGGGCGCTTATCATCCGGCACTCGGCGAAATGGCACGTTCGCGCGTTTTTTTCAGGAATATTTTAAATAATTTAAAGGAAACATCTCTTGTGGGAAAACGTCTTATCATTATGGTGCCGCGTGGATGCGTTTCTCAGGCGACGGGCGTTTCAAGAGAAAATATACACAGGCTTGAGGCGATGGGCGCAAAGTGCGTCCGTGTGTTTGAGGATGCAAGTCTGAGCGGCTATGCCGTTCGGACGATATTGGAGTGAAACAAGTGATATTAAAATGTCTTGATATCCAGGGATTTAAATCGTTCCCGGACAGGACGCATATTGAATTCAACCGCGGGATTACGGCTGTTGTGGGACCAAATGGCAGCGGAAAGTCGAACATTTCCGATGCAATTCGCTGGGTTTTGGGCGAGCAGTCGTCAAAGACGCTGCGGGGCTCAAAGATGGAAGACGTTGTTTTTGCGGGCGCGGGGAACCGGCGCGCGATGGGCAGCGCGGAGGTGTCGCTGACCATTGACAATGCAGACGGCGGATTGCATACGGATTATCAGGAAGTCACCGTCACGCGGCGATATTACCGCAGCGGCGAGAGTGAATTTTACATCAACCGCAAGTTGGTCCGGCTGCGTGACATCCATGAGCTTTTTATGGATACCGGACTTGGCCGGGATGGGTATTCCATCATCGGCCAGGGAAAGATCGACGAGATTCTTTCCGTTAAGAGCGAAGAACGGCGTGAGGTCTTTGACGAGGCGGCGGGTATTTCCAAATACCGCTACCGTCGCGAGGAGGCGCAACGCCGCCTTGCCGACGCACAGGAGAATCTGACTCGTATCGGCGATATCATTTCGGAGCTGGAGTCACGGCTGGGTCCGTTGGAAAAAGAAGCGGAGAAGGAACGGCGCTATCATGCCCTGCGCAGTGAGCTGCGGGGACTTGAGGTCAGTATGATTATGCTGACGCTTGATGGCATGAGCCAACGTCTAAACGCCGCGCGCCAGGCTGCTGAAACCCTGGCGACCGATCTGGAATTGTGTCATACACGCGCAGATGAGTTGTCGGCGCACGCCGATGAACTGTTGCGAGACACGGCGGCGTTGCAGCACGATATGGAGGAACTTCGTACGGCGTCCCGTCAGTCGGAGTTGGAAGCGTCGCGCGCCGAAAATGAGCTTGCGCTGCTTTCGGCGGAGTTGGAACATAATGCCCGTGACCGTGAGCGCATTGCCCGCGAACATGAGGACTACGAGGAACGCCGGCGAGAGGCGGAAGAGAAGATCGCGGCTGCAGAGTTGCAGTATCAAACGCTGCTTTCCGCTGAAGAGGAGGAGCGCCGTCAGGCCGCTGAGATTGAAGCTTTGCGTGCCGCGCTTCGGCAGGAGTCGGAAACCCTGGCTGTCAGGCGAGTGGAACTGGAACAGAGAGATGCCGATTTACGTACGCGAGCAAGTGAAGCAATGCAGGTGGTCAGCGCGGCTCAGGCTTCTGCGGATGAGCTGCGCCGGCAGCTTGACGTTCTTTCCGGGGATGAGCCGGAAAGAACGGCGGCGTTGCAGAAGGCGCGAGAGGATTTTGCACAGGGTGAAAAGCGTCTTGCCGAAAAAGCGGAGCAGATCCCTGCACTGGAAAATGTAGTAAGTGGATTTCAACTGAAGAAGGGCTCCCGTGAGCGCCGTGCGGCACAGCTCTCTGTACGGATTCAAGAGGCAACAATTGCACTTGCTGATGTTCGAAACCGCATAAAAATGCTGCGGGAACTGGAACGTGAGTATGAGGGGTTTCACAAGGCTGTGCGGCTTGTTATGCGTGAAAGTGCGTCCGGTAGTCTTCGCGGGATTCATGGCCCGGTCTCCACGCTGATGCGCGTGGACGAACGCTATGTGGCCGCAACGGAAACGGTTTTGGGCGCTGCGATGCAGAACATTGTCACAGACGATGAAGAAACGGCGCGGCGTGCAATCGGCCTTTTAAAAAGCCGCGATGCAGGACGTGCAACCTTTTTGCCGCTGACGGCAATTCGCGGTGGGCGACTGTCGGAACGGGGGCTTGAGAACCAACCGGGGTTTATTGGAATTTTAAGCGATATTGTTGTATATGAAGAGCGTTACCGCGCCATATTTCAGAGTTTGCTGGGGCGGACGGTGTTGGTTGAGACAATTGATGATGCAATAGCCGTCGCCCGTACATATGCGCACCGCTTTCGCATTGTTACGTTGGATGGACAGGTAGTAAATGCCGGAGGCTCCATGACTGGCGGCAGTCTGAATCGCTCTGCGGGGATTCTTTCGCGTGCGAATGAGTTGGCGAAGCTGTCGGAACAGCTCCCCGGAATGGAGGAGAAACTTGCAAACGAACAGGCCGCTTACGAGGAGGCAAGCCGCGAAACCAGCGCGTTGACTTATCAGATGGAACTGGCCGAATCAGAGCTGCGCACTGCGCAGAGCGATCATGCGCGGCTTTCGGCGGAACTTGCGCACATGCGTACGATTTGTGAGACGCTTTCGGCCGACATGGAAGAACGTGAGGCACGCCGTATGGATAT
>URVL01000076.1 GCA_900551265.1 uncultured Eubacteriales bacterium
GGGTTTTAATGATGGCGGTGGAGGTCGGGTTAGTCGTCGGAATCACCGCTGCGATGACGCCGATCGGCTCCGCAATGCGGCGGTAGCCGAAAGCGCGGTCCTCTTCAATCACGCCGCAGGTCTTGGTCTCTTTGTACTTATTGTAAATATACTCGGCAGCGTAGTGGTTTTTGATGACCTTATCCTCCAAAACGCCCATGCCGGTCTCCTCAACCGCCATGCGCGCCAGCGGGATACGCTGCGCATTTGCCGCGGTAGCCGCTGCGAGGAAGATGCGGTCGACCTGCTCCTGGGTATAGGTCGCGAACTTGCGCTGCGCTGCGCGCACACGCGCAATGGTCTCTTCCAGCGTCTCCACGCTGTCGACTACCTGATACTCACGTGTTTTTTTCATACTGCACTCTCCTTAAACTCCTAGTTCTCCTGCAACTGCTGTGCCAGATGATCCGACAGCATGGCAAGGGATACTGCGATATTTTCGTTCCTGACTAAAATGTTTTCCGGCGTGACAAGATGTGTCGGTGCAAAATTCAGAATTGCAAGAATCCCGCTTTTGATCATTTGATCGCAGACCTGCTGCGCCGCCGCCGCCGGAACGGCGATGACGCCAATCTTTACCGCGTTCTCGCGGCAAAAGGCGGAGAGCCTGCTCATCGGATACACGGGCTTGCCGCTTGCATCTTCCCCGGCGGCCTGATCGAATCCGGCAATGATTTCAATGCCGTAACGCGCGAAGCCGTCGTATTCCAGCAACGCGCGCCCCAATTTACCAACGCCGACGATCAACGCGCTGTTTAAGTTGTCGTATCCTAAAAAGCTCTCAAGCTCTGCGATCAAATCCTTTATCATATAGCCGATTTTCGGCTTACCGGCGGTCGAAACAGACGCCAAATCTTTTCTGACCTGTACCTCGCCCAATCCCAGCGCCGATGCAATGATCGTGGCGGAAATGTTGGGCGGGCTGCCCTCCGGAAGAGACTTCAGGTACTCCAGATAAACCGGCAGGCGGCTGAGCGTAGATTTCGATATGCCGTGGAGTCCCATCCTATTCACCTCCCCAATTCAGCAATGTTTCGTTTGCTGGTTCTATCATACCGTATCAGACGGCGTTTGTGAAATATAAAACAGGTATATCGATATGCTTATATCGATATACCTGTGATACATTTGAAAAGGATAGGCGCTGCAAAAACCGTTCTCCAAAGACGGTCAGGCGCCGATCGCATTTCCTGTGTACAGCTGATAATACCGGCCCTTTTCTTCGATCAACTGATCGTGCGTACCGCGCTCAATGATGCGCCCCTGCTCAAGTACCATGATGCAGTCCGAATTTTTGACGGTGGAGAGGCGGTGCGCGATGACAAAGGTTGTGCGGCCCTTCATCAGCCGGTCCATGCCCTCCTGAACCAGAGCCTCCGTACGGGTATCGATGGAGGACGTAGCCTCGTCCAGAATCAAAACCGGCGGATCGGCAACGGCCGCTCTCGCAATGGCAAGAAGCTGGCGCTGGCCCTGACTGAGGTTGGCGCCGTCGCCCGTCAACAGGGTCTGATACCCGTCCGGCAGGCGGCGGATGAAGCCGTCCGCGTTGGCGAGCCGGGCGGCGGCGATGCATTCGTCGTCGGTTGCGTCCAGACGGCCGTAGCGGATGTTATCCATCACCGTGCCGGTGAAGAGATGGGTGTCCTGCAAAACGATGCCAAGGGAACGCCGCAAGTCCGGCTTTTTAATTTTATTGATATTGATTCCATCATAGCGGATTTTGCCGTCGGCAATATCATAAAAACGGTTAATCAGATTGGTGATGGTCGTCTTGCCTGCGCCGGTACTGCCGACGAAGGCTATTTTTTGTCCGGGGGTGGCATAGAGCCGGATATTATGGAGAACAATTTTGCCTTCTTCGTAGCCGAAATCTACGTCGTCGAAGGTGACGTCTCCCTGCAGTTTTGTGTAGGTGACGGTGCCGTCCGCCTTATGCGGATGCCGCCAGGCCCACAGGCCGGTGCGTTCCGTTGTTTCACGCAGGCTCCCGTCCGGATTTTCCACAGCGTTGACCAGTTCCACATAGCCGTTATCCACCTCCGGCTCTTCGTCCATCAGGTTGAAAACCCGTTCGGCGCCCGCCATTGCCATGACGATGCTATTGGTCTGCTGGCTGATCTGGCTCACAGGCTGCGTGGAGTTTTTGTTCAGGGTCAGGAAGGAGACCAGCGTGCCAAGCGTCAGCCCCGCGTAGCCGTTTAAGGCGAAAATGGCGCCGATCACCGCACAGAGTACGTAGCTGATGTTGCCCAGGTTGCCGTTGACCGGCATCGTGATGTTGGAAAAGGTATTGGCCCGGTCGGAGCTCTCGCGCAGCTCTTCGTTTAAAACACGGAACTGTTCCAGGCTCTTTTCCTCATGGCAGAATACTTTCACAACCTTCTGCCCGTCCATCATTTCCTCGATGTAGCCGTTGACCGTACCGAGCGCTTTCTGCTGCCTGACAAAATAGGTGCCGGCCTTTCCGGCAATTTTAGAGGTGGTCAGAAGCATCACGCCGACCATGGCGAGCGTAATCAGCGTCAGCGGGATATCCAGAATCAGCATGCTGGTGAAGGACGTAACGATGGTCACAGACGAATTGATAATCTGCGGGATGCTCTGGCTGATTAACTGCCGGAGGGTGTCTACGTCGTTGGTGTAGACAGACATAATGTCTCCGTGGGCATGCGTATCGAAATATTTAATGGGCAGGGATTCCATATGCGCAAAGAGCTGAATACGGAGGTTCCGCATGGTTCCCTGGCTGACATTGACCATAATCCGGTTGTAGGTATAGGCGCAGACGATGCCAATGGCGTAAGTTCCCGCTACGGAGAGCAGTGCGCCCGCCAGCGCGGAAAAGTCCGGGGACGGCGTCTGTGTCAGCGGCACGATGTAGTCGTCGATCAGGCTTTGCAGGAAAAGCGTGCCGCGCAGCGTCGCCAGGGCGGAGCCCACAATGCACACAATAACGATAAAAAATGAAAATTTATAGGATTTCAGCATATAGCGCAGCACCCGGCCCATAATCCGGAGTACCTGCTTCTTATCGGTTTTCGGCTTTTTAATCGCGTCCATTACGCATCCTCCTTCCCGGTATCCGGCTGGTCAAAGTCACCGCCGCCCCTGGTCTGTGCCTCATAGATCTCTTGGTAAATCTGGTTCTTCGCAAGCAGGTTCTCATGCGTGTCAAACCCGTCGACACGTCCGTTATCCAAAATGAGAATCCGGTCGGCGTCCTGGATACTGGAGATTCGCTGCGAAATAATCAGTTTGGTGGTGCCGGGGATCTTTGCGGCAAACGCTTTTCGGATTTTCGCATCGGTGGCCGTGTCCACGGCGCTGGTGGAATCGTCCAGAATCAAAACTTTCGGTTTTTTCAAAAGCGCCCTTGCGATGCAGAGCCGCTGCTTCTGTCCGCCGGACACGTTGCTGCCGCCCTGCTCGATCCAGGTATTGTATTTTTCGGGGAAACGCTCGATGAATTCGTCTGCGCAGGCCTGACGGCAGGCCTCGCGGCACTCTTCCTCCGTGGCGTCTTCTTTACCCCAGCGGAGATTGTCCAGGATTGTTCCGGAGAACAGGACGTTTTTTTGCAGCACGACCGCCACCTGGTTACGCAGCGCCTCCATGTCGTAGCTGCGCACGTCGAGCCCGCCGACGCACACGCTGCCCTCGTCCACGTCATAAAGCCGGCTGATCAGACTGACCAGACTGGATTTCCCACAGCCGGTTCCGCCGATGATGCCGATGGTTTCGCCGGAACGGATATGTAGGTCGATGTCGCGCAGCGTCTCCTCGCCGCTGCCGTGCTTATAGGAAAAACTCACATGGTTAAAATCGATGCTGCCGTCTGCCACGACCGTTTCCGGCTGCTGCGGGTTTGTCAGGTCGGGTTTTTCCGCCAGAACCTCATAAATACGCCGTCCGCTCGCGGCGCTCATGGTGATCATGACGAAGACCATGGAGAGCATCATCAGCGACATCAGGACGCTCATGACATAGCTGAATAAGGACGTCAGCTCGCCGGTCGTCAGGTCTCCGGCGACGATGAAGTGCGCGCCGAACCAGGAGAGGGCGATGATGCAGCCGTACACGACAAGCATCATGACCGGGTTATTAAACGCCAGGTTCCCCTCGGCTTTGACGAACATGCCGTAGAGCTTTTCCGCGGCTTTCCGGAATTTCTGATTTTCATAATCTTCCCGGACAAAGGATTTGACCACGCGGATTGCCGATACATTTTCCTGCACGCTGGCGTTTAAATCGTCGTATTTTTGGAAGACCTGGTTGAAAATTTTCGTGGCCCTGGACATAATCAGCAGCAGGGCCGTTGCCAGAACGATGATGGCCGCCAGAAAGATCATGCTCAGCCTGACGCTGATGAAGAAGCACATGAACATACTGCACAGGAACATCAACGGCGCCCTGACGGCGATGCGAAGAATCATCTGATAGGCGTTTTGCAGGTTCGTGACGTCGGTCGTCATACGGGTTACCAGACCCGCCGTGCTGAACTTGTCAATATTGGAGAAGGAAAAGGTTTGAATATTTTCATAGATTCCCTCTCGCAGATTGCAGGCAAATCCGGACGACGCCCGCGCGGAATATTTGCCCGCCAGAACGCCGAAGGAAAGGCTTAAAAACGCCATGATGAGCATGAGCCCGCCGTATAAGTAAACTTGCCGGATGTTCCCGGCTTCGATCCCCCGGTCAATGATAGAGGCCGTGACAAAGGGAATCAGCACTTCCATCAATACCTCCAGCGCGGTAAAAAGCGGCGCCAACAGGGAGGCTTTTTTGTATTCGCGCACATAGCGCAGCAATGTTTTGATCATGGTTCGGTTCTCCTCGAAATTTGTTGTCTCACATTATGAAGCATGGTATGCAATTCGTTTTCCAGCGCGGCCAGACGCTGTGGCGGGATCCCCTCGCACAGACAGGCCTGCTGTTCCGCCAGCTCCTGATCAAGCTGGGCCTTGAGCGCGTACGCCTTGTCGGTCAGAATAATCTGCTTTTTCCGGTCGTCCTCCGGGTGGCGGCGCTCCTTCAGATATCCTTTTTCCTGCAAATTCTTCAGGGTAGATGATATCGCCGATTTGGAGACCCCGAATTCTTTGTGGAGCTGCGTTGCGCTGACGGTCTGCGCCCCGCAGGAAAAAAGATAGTGAAGCGTCATTCCCTGGGCCGGAGAGATGCCCAGATGCTTCACCTGTGCCCGCCCATACTGCTCCTGGCATAGGAATAACTGTCGGAGCAGGCAGATAATGTTCGATGCCATCTGAGATTGCTCCTTTCTAAAAAGACAATCGTTTGACTGTTTAAAGATTGATTGTTCGAACATGGACTATTATACGCAGTTTCCCCTTGAAAGTAAATTTAAAATCTGTTATCATTAATAAGAAAAAGTAATTACTATTGATAGGATATAGACCATATATGAATACATTTCAATTGTCCTGTTTTTTGGAAGTTGCCGAAAATTTGAATTTTGCCCGGGCGGCCGAGCGCCTGCATGTGACGCAGCCGGCCGTCACACAGCAGATTCATTCTCTGGAGCAGGAGTTAAACGTCAAATTGTTTCAAAGAACCACCCGGATGGTGAGGCTGACGGAGGCGGGCTTCACGTTTTTGGACGATGCCAGAAATATGGTAGCGATTGCCGAGCGGGCGAAAAAGCGCTTTGAAAACCCCGGCGAACAGGACGTACAGCGGCTTTCGCTGGGATGTTACAGCTTTATGCAGCTGTTTCTGCTGCCCTCCGTATTAAAACAGCTTGCGAAAAAATATCCGGATCTGCACCCGCGGCTTCGGGTTGTGCCGTTTCAGCATCTGTACCGGCTTTTGGAAGAAGACGATGTGGACGCTGTGATCGGCTTCCGGGAGCCGGACTCCCGGAAAGTTTCCGCCGAATACCGGGAAGTTACGAAGGTGCCCATGGTCTGTATCTGTCCGCAGGACAACCCGCTTTCACAGCGGCAAAGCGTGACGCTGGAGGACCTGGCCGGCGAGCGCCTGGTGCTGTTTGATCCGGCAAAGGCGCAGGCGGACGCCGCACGGCTGCAGGGCCGGCTGATGGAGGGGCGGACGCTCTCCGCCTTTTATTTCTGCGAATCTGCGGAGGCCGCCGTCGTTCTGGTAGGGGCCGGGTTCGGGATTTCCATCCTTCCCGATCTCTGCGTCCCGCCGGGACTTCCGCTGGCGCATGTACCCATCCGGGATGTGGAGCCGGTGTCCTTTGGGATTTATACCGAATCCATGCAGGAAAACGCACCGCTGCGGGATCTGTTTCAGATTATGAAGGCGCTGGTATAAGGCCTGTGCGGACAGACTGCAGATGGGTTGGTACCGCCTCTTTTAAAAGTGGTGGGATCTATAAGAAAAACTCCACGCAAATGGTCGCCCACTTACCCAGAGTTTTTTGTTTCTGATTTACTTAGCCCTCTGGAAATCCGCAGTTTTGCGGTGTTTTCCCGTCAGGCAAGCGTCTGCCGTCGCGTCATGAAATCAATAGGCGATGCGCAATGCCGCATGATACATATCCTCATGGAAATCCTTTGGCAGCGCGAGCGCTTCCTCGATATCCATATCGGAAATCACGTTGCTGTGATAGCACACAACGCGGTTTGACTTTCCTGCGAGCAGGGCGTCCACTGCATGACAGCCCATACGCGTGGCCGTGACGCGGTCGCGTGCCGACGGCGTGCCGCCGCGCTGAATATGTCCAAGCGTTGTCTCGCGCGTTTCAATGCCGGTGTGCTCGCGGATGGCGAGGGCCAGCTCGTGTGCCTTACCGACGCCCTCGGCCAGCACGATGATGTGGTGATGACGGCCGTGAATGCGGCCCATACGGATTTTTTCGTAAATATCCTCCGGGTTTGTCGGCCGCTCCGGAATGATGATGGCGCTTGCGCCGACGGCAATGCCGACATACATGGCGAGATTGCCGGAATTGTTGCCCATGACCTCGACAACAGAGCAGCGTTCATGGGACTGCATCGTGTCACGCAGCTTGTCAATCGCCTCGACGGCGGTGTTTGACGCGGTATCAAAGCCAATGGTGTAGTGCGTGCACTGGATATCGTTATCGATGGTTGCGGGGATGCCGATGGTCGGCACGCCAAGCCTGGCCAGATCACGCGCGCCGCGGAACGTTCCGTCGCCGCCGATGGCGACGAGGCCCTGAATGCCGAGGTATTTACAGGTATCGGCGCCGCGCTGCACACCCTCCGGCGTGCGGAACTCGTCGCAGCGCGCCGTGTAGAGCATGGTGCCGCCTTTGACCTGAATACCGTCTACACTGCGGGCGTCCATTTCCACAACGTCGCTGTTTATCAAACCGTTATAACCGCGGTAGATACCAAGGCAGGAGATATTCTGACTGATGGCCGTACGGACAATCGCACGGATTGCGGCGTTCATGCCGGGCGCGTCGCCGCCGCTTGTGAGGATTCCTATTCTTCTGATATCGGACATAATACCTCGCTCCATTTCATTTGGGATAGTTTTATTTTATCAGTTTTCATCATAATTGCAATATTCAAAAACACGAAAACAATCGAAGCGGGGCAACTTGAATTCAACGATACGCTGTGTTAAGATACATAAAGAAATGAGGGATACGGATGACAGAAAAAACTGACGAAAGAGTTGCGCAGATCATTGAAATTTTAGAGGGCCTTTACCCCATTCCCGTCTGCTCGCTGGATTATGAGCATGCCTACGAGCTGCTTTTCTCCGCGCGACTGGCCGCACAGTGTACGGATGCGCGCGTGAATACGGTCACGCCGGCGCTGTTTGCCAGATATCCGACGCTGGAGGCGTTTGCCGGGGCGGATGTTGCAGACGTGGAGGCAATCATCCATCCCTGCGGATTTTTCCGCTCGAAGGCGCGCGACATTGTGGCGTGCGCAAATAAGCTTCTGACGGAATACGGCGGACGGCTTCCGGATACGGTGGAGGAGCTGGTGAAGCTCCCGGGCGTCGGGCGCAAGACGGCGAACCTCATTGTGGGCGATGTGTTCCACAAGCCCGCCATTGTGACGGATACGCACTGCATCCGCATTGCGAACCGTCTGGGCCTGTGCCATACGAAAGAGCCGGTCAAGGTGGAACGCGCCCTTTGGGAAATCATCCCGCCGGAGAAGGGTTCGGACTTCTGCCATCGCCTGGTGCTCTTTGGACGGGATATCTGCACGGCGCGTGCGCCGCGCTGCGGCGATTGCCCGCTGGCCTCGCTCTGTGCGGAAAGGTCCGGCGCAAATGAGTAACGGCATTTATATTATCGATAAGCCCGAGGGCATGACGTCTCACGATGTGGTGTCGCGGATGCGGCGTCTTTTGAATCAGAAACGCGTTGGGCACGGCGGGACGCTTGACCCAATGGCAACGGGCGTGCTGCCCATTTTTGCCGGGCGCAGCACGCATGCGGCCGGATTTGTACAGGAGGGCGGAAAGCTCTATGCGGCGCGGATGCGCCTGGGCGTCATAACAGATACGCAGGATACGACGGGCGCCGTGCTGGAAACACGCCCGGTGACGTGTACGCGGGCGCAGGTGGAAGCTGTGCTGGCGCGCTTCACCGGCGAGATGGAGCAAATTCCGCCGATGTATTCGGCGGTGTCCGTCGGCGGCGTGCGGCTTTATCAGCTTGCGCGCCGGGGCATGGAGGTCGAACGTGCGCCGCGCCGCGTGACGGTGGAGAGCCTGACGCTCGGCGAGTCTGCCGGCGATCAGGAATATGAACTTTTGATCGCGTGCTCAAAGGGACTTTATGTCCGCACGCTGATTGCAGATATTGGAGAGGCGCTGGGCTGCGGCGCGGCGATGTCCGCCCTGCGGCGGCTGCGCGCGGGCGGGTTCTCTATCGAGGACGCCATCACGCTGGAACAGGCGGCCGCGCTTGCGGAGTCCGGGCGGCTGGAAGAGGCTGCCCTGTGCGCGGACGTGCTTTTCACAGAACTGCCCGCACTCCGTCTTACCGCGCAGGGCGAACGCGCCGTCAAAAACGGCGCGCCGCAGCGCACCGCACAAAAGGACGGCCCCTGCCGCCTTTACGGTCCGGACGGGACGTTTTTGGGGTTGGGAATGGTGGCAGACGGGCAGGCGCGAATCAGGAAATCATTTTACTAAAACAGGTGGTAGGCAGTATGAGAAAACCATGTGCCGCCGCGCTGGGCTTCTTTGACGGCGTCCACGCGGCGCATATGCGCGTGCTGCGCGCCGCAGCATCCTACGCCGCGGCGCACGGCATGGAACCGGTGGCGGTCACGTTCGACCGTTCGCCGAAGGCGTTCGTCACCGGCGTGGATACGCCGCTGATTTGTACGGCGCAGGAGCGCGCGCGCATCATGCGCGAGGAGGCGGGTATGGCCCGCGTGGTATCGCTCCCGTTTGACGAGACCATGCGCGATATGCCGGCGCGCGCGTTTGTCGAGGAGATCGTGCTGGGCTCGCTCGGCGCGGGTTACTGCGCGGCGGGATATGATTATCGCTTCGGCGCCGGCGGCGCCGGAGACGCGGCGCTGCTGCAAAGGATTTGTGCGGCGCATGGCGTTCCGTGCGAGATTCTGGGCTGTCTTTCGGACGGGAGCGGGAAAATCAGTTCGACGCGGATCCGCGCCCTGATCGCAGCAGGCGGCGTGGAAGAGGCGGCCGCGCTTATGGGCCGTCCGTTTTCGCTCTGTGGGGAGGTCATCCACGGCAAAGCGCTGGGACGTACGCTGGGGTTCCCCACCATGAATATTGCGGTCCCGGCGGAACTGGTGCTTCCGGCCGCCGGCGTATATGTTTGCCGCGTACTGGTCGAGGGCGCCTGGCGGCACGCTGTGTGCAACATTGCGCACGGTGAACGGCCATTATGTGAAGTGCACGCATTTGATTACGGCGGGGATGCCTATGGGCTGACCATCCGCGTAGAACTTCTCCGCTTTGTGCGGCCCATGCGGCGCTTTCCATCGCTGGAGGCGCTGACACAGCAGGTAGATTGCGACAAAAAATTGGCGCGAAATTGGTTTTCTTCACGGTGACGCCCCTTTTTTTGCGGCTTTTTGTGGCAGTTTTT
>URVL01000077.1 GCA_900551265.1 uncultured Eubacteriales bacterium
TGCCTCCTGAGAGCGGGGCTGTCCAGAAGACGTTGCAATAAAGACACCCGCGCGGGAAGCAACGTTTTTGACGCAGCTTACGTAATCCTTATCTGCAAACATGCCCATCACGGCGATCAGACGGCGGCCGGCCAACGACTCGTCCAAATTACGGCATAACGCCTCGATTGCGCCTGGGTTGTGACCTCCGTCCAGGATGCACAGCGGCGCATTCCTCACGGTTTCAAACCTTCCAGGTATATACGCCGTAGAAATTCCCTCCATGATTGCGTCCTGCGTTACAGCGTATCCCCGGCGAGCCAGTGCACGGCATACCTCCACAGCCGTCACGGCATTTCGAATCTGATATTCCCCCGCCAGCGGCACATAGAGCTCCATGCCGTCGTATAGGATCCGTGAACCAGAGAGCGTACGCGAACATATTTGCATACAAGCCATATTCGGTTCAGTCAAATGCGCATGACGTTCACGGCAGGCAGATCGGATGACAGATACGGCCTCTTCGGGCTGGCCAGGCGTGATAACCGTGTCGCAGCCCTCTTTTATAATTCCGCTTTTATCCTGCGTAATATCCGTAATGGTAGGACCAAGCACTGCCGTATGATCGAGAGAAATAGACGTCAGCACCGCCACTTCCGTTGTCCTCACAATGTTCGTGCAGTCCATCAGTCCCCCTACGCCCGCTTCCACCACAGCAATGTCGCACTTTTTTCGCGCAAAGTAGGAAAACGCCATGGCAGTCTCCATTTCAAACTGCGTCGGGTGCATAAATCCCTGTTCACGCAGATAATTAATATAGGGGATCATATCTTCCAATTCCCGCACCAGGTCTTCTCGCGGTATCAGTTCGCCGTCGAGCTGAATGCGTTCTCGAAAATCGTCTACATAGGGAGAAACAAACAGTCCGACACGATATCCCGCACGCCGTAAAATAGACGCCGTCATGGCCGCCGTACTGCCCTTCCCATTGGTACCCGTTATATGTACAACGCGCACTTTGTCCTGCGGATTTCCCAGGAGTTCGCACAGGGCACGGATGCGGCGCAGGCCGGGCTTCCCACCGAAAGTGACGGTACTTTCGATATACGCAAGCGCTTCGTTGTAGGTCATATGAATACCTCCAGGTTAACAGTAATTTGATATACAATTTTATTGTTTGCAATAATTTAATTTACATAAATTTGAATTTGCGTCACGGATATGGGCGCACGCCAAGCGCGCCCATATCCAATCCCACAATGTCAGCTAAGGGCTTTGATGCTCTCATCGATTTTTGCAATCAGGTCTCTCAAACGTTCCGCCTTGCGTCGCTCCTGCTCTACAATATTCGCCGGTGCTTTCGACGTAAAGCCTGCGTTAGCAAGTTTTCCCTCTGTACGGGCAAGGTCTGCCTCCGCATTCTTGCGTTCTTTTGCAAGACGTGCCAGTTCCGCCTCAATGTCTACCAGCTCGCGCAGCGGCAGATACATCGTCGCAGCATCGGTGACGATAATGACTTCCCCGTCGGTGTTCTCCGGTGATTTCTCGACAATTTCAAGTTCGGAGGCCGATGCCAGGCGCGAAATATATGCGCTTCCCGCGCGGAAAATCTCCGGCTGCGCGGTTGCGATCGTCAGTCGTGCGCGGCGGGACGGCGGAACGCCCATTTCAGCGCGGCGGTTACGAATGGCACGAATGGCGGCCATGACGGTTTCCATAGCAGTTTCGTCCTCTGCGAACGCCAGGTCCTCGCGGTATTCCGGCCACGGGGAAATCATAATGCTCTCGCCCTCATGCGGCAACGCCTGCCAGACCTCCTCCGTAATAAACGGCATAAACGGATGCAGCAGTTTCAAGGTGTTAGAGAGTACATACGCCAGTACACGCTGCGCGCCCTCGCGCGCCGCAGCATCCTCCCGGTTATTAAGACGGGTCTTGGTCAGCTCAATATACCAGTCGCAGAAGCTATCCCAGATAAAGTCATAGAGATTACCGGCTGCAACGCCTAACTCATAAGATTCAATATTGTTTGTCACTTCACGCACAAGGGTGTTGTACTTCGAGAGGATCCAGCGGTCCTCCAGTTCCAAATGTTCAGGAAGCGTCAGATCGTCGATTTCAAGGTTCATCAGCACAAAACGCGCAGCATTCCAGATCTTATTGGCAAAGTTGCGGTTTGCCTCCACACGCTCCGTGTAAAAACGCATATCATTTCCGGGGCTGTTGCCCGTGACAAGCGAGAACCGCAGTGCGTCCGCACCATACTGGTCTATGATCTCCAGCGGATCAATGCCGTTGCCCAGGGACTTTGACATCTTGCGGCCCTGGCTGTCGCGCACAAGGCCATGGATGAGGACGGTGTCAAAAGGCCGCTGCTTCATCTGCTCCATGCCGGAGAAAATCATACGGGACACCCAGAAGGTGATGATGTCATAGCCCGTGACCAGCACGCTTGTCGGATAGAAATAGTCGAGCTCCGGCGTCTTGTCCGGCCAGCCAAGCGTGGAGAACGGCCAGAGAGCGGACGAGAACCAGGTGTCGAGCACGTCCTCATCCTGATGGATATGCTTCGAACCGCATTTCGGGCAGGTGTCAATATCCGTGCGGGAGACCGTCATTTCACCGCAGTCGTCGCAGTACCACGCGGGGATGCGATGTCCCCACCAGAGCTGGCGGGAAATACACCAGTCGTGCAGGTTCTCCATCCAACGAATATAGTTCTTTGCAAAACGTTCTGGTACGAATTTCAGTTCGCCGTCCTCCACAACTTTGATGGCAGGACCGGTGAGCGGGCCCATCTTTACAAACCACTGGGCGGAGGTAATCGGTTCTACCGTCGTGCCGCAGCGATAGCACTGGCCGACATTGTGCACATGATCTTCAATCTTCACAAGATAGCCGCCGGCCTCCAGGTCCGCAACGATAGCCTTTCGCGCCTCATAACGGTCCATCCCGTTGTATTTTCCACCGTTAATAATCTTGGCATTGCCGTCAAGAATCAAAATCTCTTCCAGGCCGTGGCGTTTGCCAACCTCAAAGTCATTCGGATCATGGCACGGCGTGATCTTCACGCAGCCGGTCCCGAAATCCTTTTCCACATACTCGTCTGCGATGACCGGAATCTCGCGGCCCACCAGCGGTAGAATCAGCGTCTTGCCGACCAGGTGCTGATAGCGCTCGTCGTCCGGATTGACGGCCACGGCGGTATCGCCAAGCATCGTCTCCGGACGGGTTGTCGCAATGGTCACATATTCGCCGTCAGAGCCCTTTACCGGGTAGCGAATGTGCCAGAAATGGCCCGGTTGTTCGGTGTACTCGACCTCTGCGTCGGAGAGCGCGGTGGTGCATTTCGGACACCAGTTGATGATACGATTGCCCTTATAGATCAGGCCTTTTTCATAGAGGTTGACAAACACCTCGCGTACGGCGCGGGAAAGGCCCTCATCCATTGTGAAACGCTCGCGGCGCCAGTCGCAGGAGGAGCCCAGCGTTTTCAGCTGTTCAATAATACGGTTGCCGTAGAGTTCTTTCCACTCCCATACTTTTTCGAGAAACTTCTCGCGGCCGAGGTCATAGCGCGTCAGACCTTCTTTACGCAGCTCGGCCTCCACCTTGATCTGCGTGGCGATACCGGCATGGTCGGTACCGGGCATCCAGAGAGTCGCATAACCCTGCATCCGTTTTGTACGGATCAGGATATCCTGTAAAGTTTCGTCAAATGCATGACCCATGTGGAGCTGACCCGTGACGTTGGGCGGCGGGATTACAATGGTAAACGGTTTTTTATTCGGGTCAATCTCGGCGTTAAAATAGCCGTTTTCTTCCCAAGTCTTATAAAGACGTTTTTCGGTTTGCTTCGGATCATAAATCTTCGGCAGTTCTTTCATGGTTTTATCTCCTTTCTATCATGTTGATTCTCATCATATGAATTTCATCGTGCAGACTGCCGTCCGTAAACCGGATGGCAGCGGGCAGCGTGGCGACAGCGCGGAAGCCCATTTTCTCATAAAGCCCGCGCGCCCGGCGATTCTCCGCAACCACATCGAGCTCCGTCTGGCGCACGCCGCGGCGTTCTGCCTCGCCAATCAGTTCGCGCAGCAGCGCAGTGCCGATGCCAAGGCCCCAGAACTTCTGCCGCAAGGCGATAGCAATGCTGGAACGGTGGGCGATCTTCCACTTGCCGTTGAATACAATCTGGCAATTGCCGGCTATTTCACCGTCCACATCCGCAAGGAGACAGAGTACCTGCGGCGAATTGACCAGGCTCTCAATATAGGCAATTTCCCCTTCTCTCGTGGGGAACGACTCCTGAGGCGTCCACAGGATATATTCCGTTTCCGATGCAATGTCACGCAGAAAATCAAGTAACGCTTCAGCATCCTCCGCATACGGGATACGCAGAACACACGTCCTGCCGTCGCGCAGGATAACCGTTTTTTCCGGATAAGTCACAGCTTGCTCTCTCCTTCCAACCTGAGATCAAAAAGACCATGCACCGTCAGATAAACAAAAAACCTTCGCCCCTATCACAGGGCGAAGGCATTCTTCGCGGTACCACCTGATTTGGACGCTGCACGCATCCCACTCTTACAAAGCACTGACATGCTTCTGCCCTAATAACGGCGGGCTCCCGGCAGAGTCTACTTGCATTTGCGTTCGGTCTGCGGCTCCAAGGCTACCTTCACATTCTCCCTCACAAGGCCTTGCACCAACCGGCCCCTCTCTCCGCATCCAGAGAATGTTACTCCTCCTCATCAGCGCCTCTTCGTATTGAATTTTCTTTATTATACGCAAGTATGACCGGATTGTCAAGTGTCTATTTCTGCAAATCATATTCCGATTCCTTGCAGTTTCGTTAAAAACCTTATATAATAGTCAATATGATTGCCATAATTCGTCAAAGATAATCTCCGGCAGTATCTTCTCTACCGATAAAGGAGTCACCATGCCTAAAGTCAGCGTCACTCTGTGCCGTACTTATGATGCGGCTGCCGTCCGCGAAGCGCTTATCGAGGCGCTTTCTCCATTTGGCGGACTAAACTTTATTCGCCCGGGTATGCGGATTGGAATTAAAATGAACCTCGTTACGCGTAAAAATTATCACGCCGCCGCAACCACACATCCCGTGGTAGTGGCTGAGCTTGCACGGCTGATCCGGGAACATGGCGGCGAAGCTGTCATTGGCGACAGTCCCGGCGGCCCGTTTTCCGCTGCATATCTTCGCTCACTCTACGGTCCCGCCGGACTCTCCATTGCAGAAAAGGCCGGGGCACGGCTAAACTTTGACACACGTGTCGAAGAAACGGAATTTCCAGCTGGCTCAATTTTAAAAAAAGTGACATATACCGGCTGGCTCGCCGACTGTGACGCCGTAATAACCTGCGCAAAGCTCAAAACACACGGAATGCTTGGCATGACGGGCGCCGTAAAAAACCAGTTCGGTATTGTGCCGGGGCTGATGAAGCCGGAGTTTCACGCGCTCTATCCGAAAGTCCCAGACTTTTGCAACATGCTGATTGATTTAAATGAGTTCATCCGGCCTCGCCTTGCCATTATTGACGGCATTGACGCAATGGAAGGGAATGGCCCATCAGCCGGCACGGTACGTCACGCCGGATGTCTGATTGCGTCCGACAGCGTATACCACGCTGATCTTGCGATGGCATACATGATGGGGCTGACGCCCGGCGATATGCCGCTCATTCATGCGGCGTATCTACGGGGTCTTGCACCGGAGGAACTCTCTCAAATAGATCTTTCCGGCAACGTAGACGACTTCCGAATGCATGACTTTCAAAATCTTCCGATTAGCGGTGTGCAGTTCGGTGGACGGGACGACAGTGTCCTGATGCAGCTCATACGAAATCTTCTCACGCGGCGTCCCTGTGTTGACACGCGCGCTTGTGTGGGATGCGGTTTGTGCGCACGAAATTGTCCCGTACACGCCATTCAGATGAAACACGTCCCGAAATTTCATTTGCAAACATGTATCCGCTGTTTTTGCTGCCAGGAACTGTGTCCCAAAGAAGCAATTTCTGTTCGGTCAGCGCTGCTTCCCCGTTTGCTGCGTTAACTGCATGCTATTATAGACGCCCGCTGCACATGAGAAAGTCATCATGCGGCGGGCGTCTTTTTTAATTCTTGTGATTCAGTCCAGACTGCCAGACATCAGTACGCCATGTACGACAAAACGTTTCTGATAGGAACTCGTGCTGAGGCAGGTCGAAAGCGTGAGGATACGGTCGTGGACCGTCAACGGTTCTTCTCTCTTCAGCGACACAGATTCCTCTACAATAAACTGCAAAAAGCTTTCATGACTCGTTTCCTGCGTAAAACGAATTACATATGGAAACTCGTCCGTCTTTGCTGTATAGGCAGAAAAAATCTTGTAATAGAAGGTCGCTTCAGGTGTGTAAATATACAGATCCGTATGCGCCCCGGCAAACTCCGGATCTTCAAAATCCGAAAGCGTACCGAACATGGCGTCCGTTCTCATATTGTGTCCATAAATGATGGTGTTCGCATCTGTAAAATCAGCGTTGTTGCGGTAGTCCATAAAAATGCTGCCAAACCGGCTTGATTCCAGATTATATGCCGTATGAAGATACATGTCGTTGTCCTCGCCCTGTACGAGCGGGAAATTGATGCGGGTATCCGGTATCCAAATCCACCCGATGATATCCGGGTTGACTTGACGGAGCTTTTCAAAATCAATCCCCAAATCGGGATAATCCTCCTTATTCACATCGACGGCGTCCGGTTCCTGTTCCGGCACGGCCGCGCTCTCCGTCCCATCCTGATTTTCTTCGAAGGAATCCTCCAACGGCGTCATTGCTTCCGGATGCGCAATAAATTCGTTGACCGCAGCCTCGTAAATTGCCTCACCCGTGTCATATTCCACCTTTATTTGAACGAGTTTCACTGCGCTGAAAATCATTATGACGGTGAGCAGTAGTATCACCGCCAGGCGCAGCCCATTTTTCCATTTCATGCGTTATCTCGCTTCCCTTATATGCTTCATTATTAAATCCGCATTCACAGCGTACCGAACGGCAGTATCCGCTGAAATAACGCCCGTCTGATATAGGCCTAAAAGGCTTGTATCCATGCTTCTCATTCCAGCCGGAGCAGACGACGCTATCACCGAGTCAATCTGGTGTACTTTTCCTTCACGTATCATCGTGCGTATAGCGCCCGTCACATGCATAATTTCAAACGCCGGCGTCAGTCCGCCCTTTACCGTCGGTACGAGCTGCTGCGATACAACAGTTCGCAAAAGCATGGCAAGCTGGATTTTCACCTGCTGTTGCTGTTCGGGCGGAAACACATCTACAATACGGTCAATCGTATTGGCGGCACCAACTGTATGAAGGGTGGAAATCACCAGATGTCCGGTTTCCGCTGCTGTCAGGGCGGTCCGGATGGTCCCCAGGTCTCGCATCTCGCCCAACAGAATCACATCCGGGGCCTGACGCAGGCAGGCGCGCAACGCAGTAACATAGTCCCGTGTATCCAGTTCCATCTCACGCTGGCTGACAATGCTTTTTTTGTTGCGGTGTAAAAACTCAATCGGCTCTTCCAATGTAATGATATGACCTTCACGGGTCTCGTTAATCCGATCGATGATACAGGCAAGCGTCGTTGACTTTCCCCCGCCCGCCGGACCCGTGACCAGAACCAGTCCTTTCGTCCGCTCGGAAACACGCATGACCTCCTCCAAAATACCGAGTTTTCGGTAGTCCGGGATGCCAAACGCAATCACGCGGATCACTGCCGCAAGGGAGCCTCTCTGCTTATAGGCGCTTGCACGAAAGCGTGAAAGTCCCGGGATGGCGAAAGCAAAGTCATCATCTCCCAACGTTATAAGACGGTCGATTGGGCGACCAGCCATTTCGTAAATTTGACGAATGATAGATTCCGAGCTCTCTGGCAATACTTTTTCCTCACGTTGCGGAAAAATATGGCCGTTCACTTTATAAGAAAGCGGCGCGCCCGCGATGACAAAGACGTCCGAAGCACCCGTCTCTACAGCTTTTTCCAATATTTCTTTTAAGTTTTCCATATCCCGGTTAGTTCCCATCCCATAGATTGATCTGACCGTCAGATTCCCATTCGGACACGGCGGACACCTTCCAAGAGAGAATTTCAAATGCCTCTCCCAACTGACGCACAAGTACCGATAAAACCTGGTTCTCGTCAATTGGTACATCGTAGCGGTAATGTCTGCCGTCCAAGTCTTCAAAAACGGTTACGCACTCCGGTAAATTCCCGGTGCAAATCTGGTCAAAAATTTCAACAGCCTGCGTGTCCGCAGCATAGTAAGCGCTCACGGCATCTGCAAATTTTCCGGCAAGCGACGCCTGGGAACGAGCGGAAAGCAGCGACAGGACAGCAAACACCGTCAGGCACAGCACGGCAAACAAAATCAAAACAGACGGTGTACCGGTATGAACAAGCATAGTTTTTCTGCCCATCAGGTCACCGCCTTTACCGTAATGGAATAAATTGTTTGGTTTTCTTCGCTATCCGCAGCAGCTCGGACACGGATCTCCGCATAACCATTCTGATCCCTTTGTACAAGCAGAATATAACTGGCATCCTGCGCCGTCTGTGTCCAGGAAGCATCAAAAGTGACATAAAGCGTATCTTCTCCGAAAAGGCGGCCGCCATAAAGTGCGGCCGTTTGCGCCAGGTCGCCGCGCGCAGCCTTGTAGCATTCTGCGGCGGACTCTGCTTCCAGAACACTGCGACTGAGTACTGCGCTCTCCTGCGCCATGAGCTGCGCGCCGGCAAATGCCCGCATGACGATGGCGGCGCATAGAGCAAAAAACAGGATGGAAATCATTAGCTCTATCAGGAAAACACTTGCATTTGTTTCAGGCCTGCTCATGGCTCCACGCCTCCCCCACTGCGAAGACTGACCATGAGCTGTGACGAATCCCCATCCACATCCGTGCAGCTCAACACAACGAGCCCCTCGGATACCTGAGAAAACGTTAATCCGCCGGCTTCCATCAAACGCGTACCGGCCTCCGCCGTCAGCGCAAACGACGGATCTGTAAAAAGTTCGCATATATAACCGTCATAAAAGTAAAGGTACGTCACATATGCACCGTCGCCGCTCGTTTCCGCCAGGCAGAGAGCCGGTACGCCGTCCAATTCCCCGACGCTGACCGCTCCCGTTTCATCATAATGGCGGAGTTTTGTGGCTATGTAGCTCAGACAGGTACGTCCCGTATATGTCTCCTCCATATTATCCCGGATTCCACGGTATGCCCGCGCACCAGTCATCAGCACCAGCAGCAGCGACATGGCAAACGCGCAAAACAGCACAAGCGCAAACACAACGTCTATCGTATGGATATACCGTCTCATTGTGTCACCCTCTCGATTACCGTGATGTCGGGCATAATATTCGATGCAAAGACCTCGTAATGTATAATAAACCGGTCTTCATCAATCCTTAACCCATAATGATCCCTCAAATATTCATAGGAATCGGGATAGCGGCCCTCCAACGCATAGCAGCTGACTACCGCGCGCCGGATACTATCTTCCGCAATGCGTTTTGCCTCGGCACGGCTGGTGTCCGACGCCGTGCGGAACCCATACAATAGTGCGCATAAAATCACCAAAAAAAGCAGCACCGGCACATTTCCTCGAATGAGCCGCCACAGTCCGCAGAAAAAACGTCTCATGCCCGGCTCACCCAATTGTAGACATAATATTGACTAGTGGAAGCATTACGGAAAGCAGGATTAGTCCTACCATCACAGACATGATAATAACCAGCGTTGGTTCCACCTTGCTCACCGCCGATTCAATCCGGTCATTTGCCTCTTCCTCCGTCCGGCGTGCAATCTCCGACATCACCGTATCGGCGGCGCCGGCTTTAACTCCAACGGCAATCATACGGCAGTAAAGCAGAGGAAGTACCTTTGCGGAAGCAAGAGCATTTTCGAAGCTCTCCCCCTGTCTCATCCGCTTGCGGCATAGGTCAACGCGCGCAACAACAACCGGGTTTCCGGTCAAATTCGCCGCCATGTCAAG
>URVL01000078.1 GCA_900551265.1 uncultured Eubacteriales bacterium
GTGGAATAAAATCGGGAGGGGATTTTTATGGCCTATAAAATTGCGCTGGCGGGAAATCCCAACAGCGGAAAAACAACGCTTTTTAACGCGCTGACCGGTTCCAACCAGTTTGTCGGTAACTGGCCCGGTGTGACGGTAGAAAAAAAGGAGGGCTATCTGAGATCCGACCGCGAGGTTGTCGTCGTGGATTTACCGGGAATTTACTCACTTTCGCCCTACACCTCCGAAGAAGTGGTTGCAAGGCAGTTTCTAATCGGCGAACACCCGGACGCGATTTTAAACATTGTCGACGGCACAAACCTCGAGCGCAATCTTTATTTGACAACGCAGCTTATTGAGCTGGGCATCCCCGTCGTGATCGCCGTCAATATGATGGATGTCGTAACCAAAAACGGCGACGTGATTCACATTCACCGTCTATCCGACGAGTTGGGGTGTGAAGTAATGGAAATTTCGGCGCTCAAGGGCACCGGTATTGCGGAAGCCGCGCAGACGGCTGTGGAAAAGGCGAAAGCGCGGATGCGGCTGGAGCCGAAGCATAATTTCTGCGGCAGTGTGGAGCATGCCATTGCGCACATCGAGGAGGCGGTTGCCGACCGCCTGCCGAAAGGCCAGGAGCGCTGGTATGCAATTAAATTGTTTGAACGCGACGCGCGCGTCATCCAGGAGCTGGACCTTCCGCAGGAGCTCCTCTCCCATATTGAAGAAGACATCCGCAGCTGCGAACGGGAGCTGGACGACGACGCGGAGAGCATTATTACAAACGAGCGCTATAATTACATAACCTCTATCATTCAGGATTGCTATACGCGAAAGAACGCGCCCGGCATGACCGTTTCCGATAAGATTGACTATATCGTCACAAACCGGTGGCTTGCGCTGCCCATTTTTGCGGCGGTGATGTTCATTACCTATTACATCTCCGTTACCACCATCGGCACCTGGGCGAACGAATGGGCCGCCGAAGGCGTGTTTGGCGACGGCTGGACGTTTTTCGGACATTTTGTTCCGGGTATCCCCGGGCTTGTGGAGGACGCGCTTACCGGCTGGGGTTGCGCCGAGTGGCTGATCCGTCTGATCGTGGACGGGATCATCGGCGGCGTCGGCGCGGTGCTCGGATTTATCCCGCAGCTTCTGGTCCTCTTTTTCTTCCTGGCTTTTTTGGAGGCGTGCGGCTATATGTCGCGTATTGCCTTTATCATGGACCGTATCTTCCGCAAATTCGGGCTTTCCGGCAAATCGTTTATCCCCATGCTGATCGGAACGGGCTGCAGTGTGCCGGGTATCATGGCGTCGCGGACGATTGAAAGCGAACGCGACCGGAAAATGACCGTCATTACCACCAGCTTCATTCCATGCAGCGCAAAGCTTCCGGTAATCTCGTTGTTTGCCAGCGCCATTTTCGGCGGCGCGTGGTGGGTGGCGCCCAGCGCATACTTTGTCGGCGTCCTGGCGGTGCTGTTTTCAGGTATCCTTTTGAAAAAGCTGCGACTGTTCCGCGGAGAAGACGCCGCATTTGTGATGGAACTGCCGACCTATCATATGCCGACGCTGCGCAATATTCTGCGTTCCATGTGGGAACGCAGCTGGAGCTTTATCAAAAAAGCGGGCACGGTCATCCTTTTGTGCTCCATGCTGATCTGGTTCCTCTCAAACTTTGGCTTTACGCAGGGACAATTTGGCATGGTAACCGATATGAGCCGCAGTTTTCTGGCAACATTCGGCAGCATGCTTGCCTGGATCTTCCGTCCGCTCGGGTTTGGCGAGTGGCCCTGCGCCGTCGCGACCCTGACCGGCCTGGTTGCCAAAGAAAATATTGTCTCCACATTCGGCATCCTCTTTGGTGCAGGAGAGCTTTCCGAAAACGGTGCGGAGCTGTGGCAAGTGCTGTCGGAAATATTTACGGGCTATTCCGCTTACGCGTTTTTGCTGTTCAATCTGCTCTGCTGTCCCTGTGTTGCGGCAGTCGGCGCCATACGGCGTGAAATGCACAGCGCAAAGTGGACCTTGTTTGCCGTCGGATACCAGACGATACTGGCCTACGGCGTAGCACTTGTCGTAAATCAGTTCGGCGCGCTGTTTTCCGGACATGGTTCCTGGCTCGGCACTGCGGCGGCCTGCCTGATTGTCGCAGCGTTTTTATACCTGCTTCTGCGGCGTGGAAAAAACGACCCTGTCTCAGAAGAAAAAGAAGAGAAACGGGAAGGCGTATCCGTATAAGGGAGGCGGGAATTTGCAGTTTCTCATGGAATATGGCGCGACGTGCGCCGTCGGCGCCGTCATATTTGCCGTGGCGGCCGCCGCAGCCGTGTATGTGATACGTACCCGGAAAAAATGCGGCGCCTGCGCGTTTTGCGCGCAGCGTGGACACTGTCATAAAAAATAGATATCCCCCAATCAGGACGGTTGTCCTGATTGGGGGATATCTTCTGTAAGACGGTAATCTTCCGTAAGACCAAAAACCGTGATCGGAAAATCCTTTTATCACAGTTTCAGCATTATTCCCCCTGATGGGATGCGGCGGACTGAACCTGCCGGTTGGGAAAAAATGTGGCCGTATTGTATAAAATTAGATATATGATTTTAAAAATCCCCGATTATTGTTCATACTTCTGTTGTTTTTTCACACTTTTTATGCTATAATAGGATAGTTAAAAGTCTCTTCCTGCGCGTACCTTCTGGCAGCCTGGAAAAACCCGGTTGTCCGCTGCTGCGCAGCTTTTGAACCTTTCAAAAATGCCGCGGTCCCGCTCATGACTTTTTGCAAAATTACTCAAGCAATCATGGGAACGCTCCTCCATGATTGACGTATCTTTTTTAACGAGGTTTTTTATGACGAATATCACACAGATCTGGACCACGGTCATGGACATGCTGGCGGAAAAAATGACCGCCGTATCCCTGCAGACCTGGTTTTCGGATGTCGCAATCGGCGAATACAAAGATAATCGCATCATTCTCACCGCGCCGCATTCGATGACAAAGGAAGTCATCTGCGATAAATATCAGAAAACGCTTGAGGAAATCTTCGAGCAGATTTTTTCCATGCCCATGGAAATCGTTGTGATGACAGAGGATGAGTTTCGTACTTACATGCAGGAAAAGGAAACCGAGCCCTCTTACATGAGCGACGAATTTACCTTCCGCAATTTTGTCGTCGGCAATTCCAACCGTTTTGCACACGGCGCCGCCGTCGCAGTTTCACAAATGCCCGCGCAGGTGTATAATCCCCTGCTCATTCACGGGCCCTCCGGCGTCGGCAAAACGCACCTTCTCTATGCCATCGCCGGTACAATTAAACGCGAACACCCTGAATGGCGCATTACATATATCACCGCCGAAGACTTTACCAATGAGATGGTAACAGCAATTTCCCAAGGTAAAATGAACGATTTCCGGATGAAATACCGCCAGGTCAACCTTCTTCTGGTTGACGATGTGCAGTTTTTGGCCGGCAAATCTTCCACACAGGAGGAATTTTTCCATACATTTAATGCGCTTTCCGATGCGCACCGGCAAATGGTTTTGACATCCGACCGGCCGCCGAAGGAAATTCCATTGCTGGAGGACCGCATTCGCAGCCGTTTTGAATCCGGACTGCTCGCGGACATTCAACCGCCGGACTTTGAAACGCGCAGCGCCATCATTTTGAAAAAGGCCTCCTATCTGGGACTTGATATGCCGCGCGAAGTGGTAGATTTTCTCGCCGAACGCATTTCCAATAATGTCCGTCAGCTTGAGGGCACCGTCAAGAAAATAAAGGCTCTGCGTGCTTTTATGGGACTTCCCGTAAATCTGGAAACCGCACAGATTGCGATCGAGGACATTTATCGGGAAAATCCCGGCATCAATCCTACGCCGCAGTACATCATCGAGACAGTCGCAACCTTTTACGGCGTCACGCCTTCCGATATCACAGGCTCCAAACGCGGACAGGACATCATGCTGGCACGCCAGTCCGCAATTTATCTGACGCGGCGCCTGACAAAGCACTCTCTTCCCGAAATCGGCGCGGCCTTCGGGGGACGTGACCACACCACTATCATGCACTCCATTAACAAAATTGAAAACGCTCTGGAAAAAGACGAAAAACTGAAAACAAACATCGAGGCGCTGATTAAAACCATCCGGCAGGAATAAGGAGGTTTTCCACAATTCCCCGCCTTTCAACAATAAAAGTTTCCACAACGCAAAAAACGCTGTAGAAATCTGTGGAAAACAAAAAAGTTATCAACAGGAAAACCTTGCAGAAAAATCGACCCGGCATCTGCATTTTTCCCACTTTTCCACAAATCAACAGCCTTTATTACTACGACTGCTAAAATATATTTATTATTATATAAAGAACCCGCACATTCCAAAACCAGACAACAGAAAGGATGAGACAAATGAGGTTTACCTGCGAAAAGTCCATACTTGCCGATATGATTAATCAAACTGGACGCGCAGTTTCATCAAAAAGCACCATTCCGGCACTCGAAGGCATCCTAATTCAGGCAGAAGATCATCTAACGCTGACAGGTTTTGACCTCGAAGTCGGAATCCGTACGTCAAGCGCCGCTTCCATCGAAGAAAAAGGCGCAGTTGTCATCAACGCCCGCATTTTATCCGACATTATCCGAAAATTACCGGATAACATCATCACCATTTCCTGCGACGAAAAGCTCTATGTCACCATCTCCTGCGGCGCTTCCGTTTTTAATCTCATCGGCATCGCGGCTTCCGACTATCCGGAACTCCCGGTCGTTCAGAAAGAACGCTACACCACGCTTCCGCAAAACTTATTAAAAACGATCATAGAGGGCACTATCTTCTCCGCATCTGAAAATGACAGCCGTCCCATCATCACAGGATGTCTTTTCAAAATCACAGGCGACGAACTTGTTGTCGTCGCGCTTGACAGTTTCCGTATGGCGCTGCGTACAGAGACGGTACAGCGCGGAGACTCCACCGCCAATATGAGCTTTGTCGTCCCCGCAAAAGCACTCCGTGAAGTCAACCGCTTCTTAAACGACTCCGACGAAAATATTAACATTTCCATCAGCCGCCGGAATATTGCATTTGAATTCGGCGATACCGTACTGACTTCCCGGCTTCTGGAAGGCGAATTTTTGAATTATAACAATGCAATCCCGGCTTCCTCGTCAAAGTCCCTGCTTGTCAATACCGCAGACCTGATCGACAGTCTGGAACGTGTCTCGCTTATTACAAACGACAAATTGAAAAATTTCGTCCACTGTACATTTGAGGACAACCTTTTAAAACTCAAATGCACCACCGCCATCGGTCAGGCCTACGACGAGTGTTATATCGATCCCATTGAGGGCGGCGACCTGGTTATCGGTTTCAACAGCCGTTATTTGCTCGACGCGCTGCGCGCCTGTCACGAAGAAGTCGTGCGGATAGAACTGAATACGCCGACCTCCCCCTGCCTGATTAAGCCAAAAGAGGGAAACAAATATCTTTACCTGATTCTTCCTGTGAGGTTAAAGGCCTGATGACAATTACCATTAAAACTGACTACATCAAATTGGACGCGCTGCTCAAATATGCCGGGCTGACCGGCACCGGCGGTGAGGCAAAGCAGGCGATTGAGGCAGGATTGGTATCTGTGAATGGGGAAATCTGTACCATGCGCGGCAAAAAACTGCGAACCGGTGACAAAATCGTGTTTAATGACACGGAAATTACGATAGAATAACATTATGCTGATTCAATCTCTGTCGCTGAAGAATTTTCGCAATATTGCCTCTCTGGAAATTACGCCGTCCCCGGGCATTAATGTCATCTATGGGGAAAATGCACAGGGAAAAACCAACATTCTGGAATCGCTTTACTATCTCTCCCTTCTCTCCTCCTTCCGCGCCGCGCGCGACCGCGAACTCATTCGTATTGGCGAAGAAGCCGCGGCCCTTGACGCGGCGGTTTTTTCGGAGGAACGCGACCGTGCAATCTCCATTCGTATCCCGGCGTCAGGCCGGCGTGAAGTAACCGTAAACCGGGTGCGCGCCGCCCGAAAGGCAGACGCCGCCGGCATTGTAAAGTGTGTGCTGTTCTGTCCGGAGGATCTCGATTTGATTCGCGGCGCTTCGGCGCGCCGCCGCCGTTTTCTGGACGATGCAATTTCTCAGCTCTGGCCCAATTACATATCTCTGCTTTCGGAATATCAGCGTCTTTTACAGCACAAAAGCCGGATTTTGAAGGATTATCATGAAATGCCGTCGCTGCTGGAAACGCTGGACGATTTTTCCGCGCAGATGTGCTCGGTTGCAGCGTCCCTGATTCCCTATCGGGAGCGGTTTTGCAGACTTTTGGCGGCGGTTGCCGCACAGGAACATGCCGCCATCAGCTCCGGCCGGGAAGAGCTCTCCCTCTCCTACCAAACTGTCTCGACCATCACAGAGCAGGGTCTCCCCCCGCCTGAAATTTACGAGCGGCTTTGGCAGCATTATATTTCCCACAAGGCGGCGGAGATTGCCTCCGGTTCCTGCCTTTCCGGTCCGCACAAGGATGATCTTGCCGTTTGCATTGACGGGCTTCCGGCAAGAAACTATGCCTCGCAGGGCCAGACGCGGACTGCGGTTCTCTCCTTAAAGCTTGCGCAGCGTACGCTTTATCACAGGGAAACCGGCGAATATCCGGTGCTTCTCTTTGACGACGTGCTCAGCGAGCTGGATCGCACGCGTCAGGAATATGTCTTGCGCGGAATCGGACGCGGACAGGTGTTTATTACGACCTGTGAGCCGGATGTATGCCGGGAATTGGACATGAGGGCCAGCGAAGGTCATGAACGGAAACTGTTTCACGTGAAACATGGAAATGTATTTTGACCTCTGCCGGGAAATTGTTTCACGTGAAACAAAAGGAGTGTATCATGTATCTGCACTTGGGCGATGAGTTCATCATCCCTTTTGAAACGATCATCGGTATTTTTGATCTGGATGCCGTAACGGTAACAAAAACGGGCCGTACCTTTTTGCAGGAGGCCGAACGCGCCGGAAGGCTGACCAGCATCAGCGAAAATTTGCCGAAATCCTTCATTGTATGCGTAGAAGAAGGACGTGAAACCGTATATACGTCTCCCATTTCTGCGGCGACCCTGAACCGGCGTATCGCGCGTGGCATTGAGTCGGACGTTATCATAGACTGAACTGATTTTTAAGATTCGGAGGGAATCTCTTTGGACGAGCAAAACAATGCGTTTGATTTAAAAGTGACCACTGCTTACGATGAGTCACAGATACAAGTACTGGAAGGACTGGAAGCCGTACGCAAACGTCCCGGTATGTATATCGGTTCGACTTCGCAAGCTGGCCTGCACCATCTGGTCTATGAAATTGTCGACAATGCGATTGACGAGGCGTTGGCAGGTTACTGCACGCACATTGAAGTGGAATTGCAGCCCGGCAATGTCGTGGAAGTGCGTGACAACGGCCGCGGCATTCCTACCGCAAAGCATCACCAGACGGGTACCTCCACGCTTGAAGTGGTCTATACGGTGCTGCATGCGGGCGGCAAGTTCGGCGGCGAAGGCTATAAAGTTTCCGGCGGCCTGCACGGCGTCGGCGCCAGTGTGGTAAACGCTTTGTCGGAGTGGCTGGAGGTATATGTCCACGACGGCGAAAGCGTGAAGTATATGCGCTTCGAGCGCGGAGCAAAGACCGGAGAGCTTGCCACAGTCGGTTCGACCGATCACACCGGTACAACAGTGCGGTTTAAGGCCGACAGCGAAATTTTTGAGACGACTTGCTATGATTACGACGTTCTCCTGTCGCGTCTGCGCGAACAGGCCTACTTAAATGCCGGACTTGCCATCACCTTTACCGATCTGCGCGGCGAAGAACCTGTAAAGAACTATATGTGTTATGAAGGGGGCATCCGGCAGTTTGTCGAACGGTTAAACCGGAACAAGACGCCGCTGCACCAGGAGGTGATTTACCTCCATGCCGAACGCGAGACCTGCGGCGCGGAGGTCGCTTTACAGTATAACGATGGATATCAGGAAAATATCCTTTCCTTCGCCAATAATATTAAGACCACGGAAGGCGGTATGCATGAGACCGGCTTCAAATCAGCGCTGACAAAGGTCGTCAACGACTACGGGCGGAAATTCAATATTTTAAAAGACAACGATCCCAATCTCTCCGGCGAAGATGTCCGCGAAGGCATTACGGCCGTCATCAGCGTAAAGCTGATGGAAGCACAGTTTGAGGGACAGACCAAGACAAAGCTTGGAAACAGCGAGATGCGTACACTGGTGGATAACCTGGTGTCGCAAAAGCTTGCCGACTATTTTGAAGAAAACCCCCAGGTGGCGCGTACCATCCTTGATAAGGCGCTCACCGCCTCGCGCGCACGGGAAGCTGCGAGAAAGGCGCGTGAGTCCGTGCGCCGGAAGACTGGCTTGGAATCCGGTCAAATGCCGGATAAGCTTCAGGATTGCAATGAACGCGATCCCTCCCTGTGTGAAATTTATATCGTGGAGGGCGATTCGGCCGCGGGTTCTGCCATACAGGGCCGGGACAGCCGTTTTCAGGCGATTCTTGCCATGTGGGGAAAGATGCTGAACGTCGAAAAAGCCCGCGCTGATAAGATTTACGGCAATGATAAGCTCTATCCGCTGATTGTGGCGCTGGGCGCCGGCATTGGCGATGAATTCAATCTGGAAAAGCTGCGTTACCATAAAATTATTATCATGGCGGATGCCGATGTCGACGGCAGCCATATCCGCACGCTGCTTTTAACGTTTTTCTTCCGTTATATGCGTCCCTTGATCGAGCATGGCTACGTGTATTCCGCCGTTCCGCCGCTTTATAAACTGACGCGGGGACGTACGACGCGCGTCGCCTACTCCGATGAACAGCGCGATCAGATCAGCGCTGAAATGCGCGGCGGCAATCCCAATGTGAAGATCGACATCTCCCGCTTTAAGGGCCTTGGCGAAATGGATCCGCATGAGCTGTGGGATACGACCATGGATCCGGAAAAACGCACGCTGCGCCGGATTACGTTGGAAGACGCCTCGCTTGCCGACGATGTGTTCTCCGTCTTAATGGGCGAAGAGGTGGAACCGCGCCGCGAGTGGATCGAATCGAATGCAAAATACGTTGTCAATCTGGATATTTAAGGGGGTGAGACGGTATGGCACATAACAGGGATTATAAGCCCGAAGATATCATGTTTCCGGAACAGACGATCACAGAGTCGGAACTCGTCCGTGAAATGCAGAAAAGTTATATTGATTACGCAATGTCGGTCATCGTTGGACGTGCGTTGCCGGATGTGCGCGACGGTCTCAAACCCGTGCATAGAAGAATCCTTTATTCCATGTACGAAGGCGGGCTGACGCACGCAAATCCCTATAAAAAATGCGCTACCGCCGTCGGCGACGTGCTGGGCCATTATCATCCGCACGGAGATACGTCGGTCTATGACGCGCTTGTGCGTCTGGCGCAGGATTTTTCCATGCGTGCGCCGCTGATCGACGGTCACGGCAACTTTGGTTCCATCGACGGCGATCCGCCTGCCGCTTACCGGTATACAGAGGCGCGCATGTCCCGCATCAGCGAGGAAATGCTGCGCGATATTGATAAGGAGACGGTGGATTGGGATCCGAACTTTGATGAATCCCGGAGGGAACCGCGCGTTCTCCCCTCCCGTTTTCCGAACCTGCTGGTCAATGGTTCGTCCGGCATTGCGGTCGGCATGGCGACAAACATTCCGCCGCACAACCTCTGTGAGGTTATTGACGCGTGCGTCCGCCTGCTCGACGATCCGGAGTCTACGCTTGCCGATTTAATGCAGGATATCAAGGGCCCGGACTTTCCAACAAAGGGCATCATCATTGGCCGTGCCGGAATCCGTCAGGCCTATGCCACCGGACGTGGAAAAATTACGGTGCGCGCCCGCACGGAGTTTGAGGAGTATGGGCGCGACCATCGCACGCGCATTATCGTTTCAGAACTGCCCTATCAGGTGAACAAACGCCAGCTCATTC
>URVL01000079.1 GCA_900551265.1 uncultured Eubacteriales bacterium
CAGCTCATTAGCTTTATTTTTTCCTATTCCCAGTACGTGAGCCAGTTCTTGCACGGTATAGCACAGTTTGTTCTCCACTTCACTTTTCATTTTGTCACCTCCGGATCTACCTCTAATAGATCTCCCACGCTACAGTTTAAGTATCTGCAAAGCTTCCCAAGCACTTCATAGGAGATTGCCGTTCCACGTCCATAATATAAGGTGGTCAGCGTGGTTCGTGATAGGCCCGTATTGCGTGAAACATCGCTGATTCTAATACGCTTTGCACCCAATAGCGCCGAAAAGTTACTTTTGATAGGTTTTACCATTTTAAATTAGTCACCCCTTTTGATTAGTTGTCTGCGCAAAAGTGTAGAGTATTTACGTATATATACTATCATACATTTATACCAAAGTCAATATAAAATAATCATTTGAATTGAACATTGACAGATTGAACAGAGTATTGTACAATGCTATTGGAGGTGTTAACAATGATTATTTCAAATTTAGATGCCATACTGAAAGACCGAAAACTAAAAATTTCGAAAGTAGCCACTGATACCGGAATTTCACGTACTACAATTGCATCACTTTGTAATAACCACGGGAAAGGATTACAATTTGACACCGCAAATATTTTATGTATTTATTTGAATGTAAGTATGGGAGAATTATTTACAACGTTACCTTTTGATATATTCGTGGAAAATATTGAGATTGCAGAAACTCTGGATGTCATGAATACCAAAGGCGTTTTTGAGGTTGTTTTAAAATTAAAATATCTTGATCGGCTACGAGTTGAATATCCAAATCTATATGCAACCATTAATTTGGAAACTACACCTTATAATGAAGACACATGCATTAAAATTAATGTAGATCTTCCTGTGAAGAATTTTAATACGCATGGTGATAACGGTAACACTGAGGATGAAAATGAATTATTAATTTCTGTGTTTCAATCAATGCCAGAAACCGCCATACGGATTATCAAAGACCGCATAGGTGAAGCAATTACAGACAGGTCAGACGTTAAAAATTTTTATGTCAATTTTTCAAAAACCCTGATACCAAGGATGTGAATTATCATGACACCCAAGAAAAATACTCGCAATGCTAAAGGTGCTGGGATGATTCGTCAGCGTACAGATGGATCTTGGGAAGCCAGATATACCGCCGGTAGAGACCCAGGGACAGGAAAGCAAATACAAAAATCCATTTACGGCAAAACACAACGGGAAGTCAGGAAAAAACTTACTGAAAAGTTGGCCCAACTTGATCAGGGAGTATATTTTGAACCCACAAAAACCACGCTTGGGGCTTGGCTTGATATTTGGCTTTCCGAATATGTGCAAGGTAAAGTTAAGCCGTTCACTGTGGATTCCTATCGATTACAAATCAAAAATCATATTAAACCCGCTCTCGGCGCAGTTTATCTTTCAGAATTGAATACAACAATGATTCAACGATTTTATAACAGCCTTGAGAAGAATCGTGGTGAGCGGGCAGCACTGTCTCCAAAATCAATAAAAAACGTTCACGGCGTATTACATGCGGCATTAAAAAAGGCTGCTGCTTTGCGGTATATTCCTTATAATCCGTCTGACGCCTGTGAACTGCCAGTAGTACAGAAAAAAGAAATACAGCCCTTAGATGACACGGCAATTGCCGCATTTCTAAAGGCTGTACAGGGAAGCCGTTTCGATATTCTCTATCAAATAACGGTATTTACTGGTATGCGTGAAGGGGAAATACTTGGGCTAACATGGGACGATATTGACTTTGATGCCGGCTCAATCACCATCTCGAAACAGTTGCAACGGGAAAAGAAAAAGAACGGGCAGTATTATCTTTCCACACCCAAGAACGGTAAAACCAGAACAATTAAACCCGCTCAGTATGTTTTACAACTGCTTCGCCGACAGCGTGTATTACAATCATCCGAAAAATTACAGGCAGGTGCAATGTGGGATAATCCATGGAACCTTGTGTTTACAAACGAGAAGGGGCAACACTTAGCAGCAGTAACAGTCTATAAGAATTTCAAGCAAATAGCGGCGAAGATTGGTATACCCACAGCCCGCTTTCATGACTTGCGGCATAGTTATGCAGTTGCAGCGCTTCAAGCAGGCGATGATATTAAAACTGTGCAAGGCAACTTGGGGCATCATACTGCGGCATTTACACTTGATACATACGGGCATATAACTGAAAAAATGAAACAAGCTTCATCGGAACGTATGGAAGCCTTTATCAACAGTATTTCAAAGCTATAAATGGTAAAATAAATGGTATGTGCTTGATCATCCAAAACAAATTGTAACTATTTAATTGTCAAATCTATATGATTAAAAATAAAAAGCGCCGAATTTATAACAATTCAGCGCTTTTTCATTGGCGGAGAAGGAGGGATTTGAACCCTCGAGAGGCTTTTGACCCCTACACGATTTCCAATCGTGCGCCCTCGGCCGGACTAGGCGACTTCTCCATAAACACTTCTTAAACAACAGCTTATATAGTATAGCAGAACATTTTTTAAATGTCAACACTTTTTGCGAAAAAGGAAAACATGTCATGATGCTCTGATAAAAATGCTTTCGGTTCGCCGCTTGCTTTCGATTTGGGAAACCGCTATAATAAAAGCTAGAAAAATTTTACGGAGGAGAATCCATGTTAAAGCGTTTCCTGCAGTACTATAAGCCCCACAAAAAGTTGTTTGTGCTGGATATGGGCGCCTCGCTCTTAGTCGCCCTGATCGGTATCGTCTATCCCATCGTGACGCGACGGATGCTTAATGATCTGATTCCAAACCGCAATTACCAGATGATTATCGTATTTGGCCTGCTTTTACTGACCATTTACTTTGTCCGGATGCTGCTGAATTACTTCATTCAATACCAAGGGCATATGATGGGCGTGCGCATGCAGGCACAAATGCGCAGCGATATGTTTAATCATCTTGAAAAACTGTCCTTTACTTTTTATGACAACCACGAGACAGGCAAAATCATGTCCCGTATGACAAATGACCTTATGGATATCAGCGAACTGGCACACCACGGACCGGAAAACGTTTTGATTTCTACCATTACGGTAATTACGTCTTTTGTATATTTATCAAGCATCAATGTGAAGCTGACGTTGATCGTCTTCGCGTGCGTTCCGTTTTTAATCCTAATTGCACTGCTGCTGCGCAAAAAGATGCGTAACGCATTTATGAAAAGCCGACGTTCCATTGCCGTCATCAATGCCGCTTTGGAAAGCAGCATTTCCGGCATCCGCGTTACGAAAGCGTTTACAAACGCGGATAAAGAACGTGAAAAATTCGAAGATGGAAACGGCCAGTTCATTGAGGCCCGCCGTGAAGCCTATCGCGCAATGGGACAGTTTCATTCGACAACTTCGTTTATCACGGACATTTTCAATGTCGTAGTATTGATCGCGGGTGGTCTGTTCCTTTACAATAACGAGATTGTGTTCGGCGACTATTCTGCCTTCGTTGTCTCCATCAGCATGTTTATTACGCCGGTCATGACGCTGATTAACTTTATGGAGCAGTACCAAAATGGCGTGACCGGGTTTGAACGGTTTATTGAAATTATGGATACCGAACCGGAGCATGACGCGGATGGTGCGGTCGATGCGGGACGTCTGGAAGGGCATATTGAATTTCGTCATGTCACCTATGCTTACGAGGGATCCAAAGATGTTCTTCGCGACGTAAGTCTTGACATCAAAAAAGGAAAAACCTATGCGCTTGTTGGTCCGTCCGGCGGTGGAAAGACCACCATTTGCCATCTTATTCCACATTTTTATGACATTACGGAGGGACAAATTTTATTGGACGGCCGGGATATCCACGAGCTGACGATGGAATCTGTGCGCCGTAATATTGGTATTGTACAGCAGGATATTTATCTGTTTAACGCAAGTATCCGTGAAAACATTCTGTACGGGCGTCTTGACGCAACGGATGAGGAAGTCATGGAGGCCGCGCGCCGGGCTAACATCCATGAGTATATTCTCTCTCTGCCGGACGGGTATGACACACAGATCGGCGAGCGGGGCGTCCGTCTCTCCGGCGGACAAAAGCAGCGGCTTTCAATCGCGCGGGTCTTTTTGAAAAACCCGCCAATCCTGATTTTGGACGAGGCCACCAGCGCGCTTGATAATACCACGGAAATCCTGATCCAGCAGGCGCTCGATGAACTCTGTAAGGGCAGGACGACCCTCGTTGTTGCGCATCGTCTCTCCACAATCAAAAACGCCGACGAGATCGCCGTCATCGCTGAAGGGAAAATTATAGAGCAGGGATGCCACGACGAGCTGATGACAAAAAACGGTCTCTATGCAAGGCTTTATAACCAGCAATTCCGCGAGGCAGTATAAACGTCCCGCAATTTTAAAGAAGATGCCGGGCAGCGATTCTTCAATCATAAGTTTTTCCCCTTTTGCGCATGTATCCTGTAAAAGCGGTTTTCACGGCTGATAGCACAAAGATTACCTGTCAGAGGACCCGGAAGTTCGGCAGTTTGACGCCGTTTTTCTTCTGTACTTTTTTGAAAAAAAGAGTAAAATAGAATCGTTACCTGGGACAAGAGCGTGTCCCATAAAAACAGGAGGGTATTTCTATGAAGTTCCGTAAACATTTTGCGGTGCTGCTGGCGTTGTGCATGCTGGCCTGTCTCTTTGCGGGCTGTGCGGCGGAACCGGCAGACACCGGCGACACATCCGGCACAAGTGACGTGGGCGGTGCTGATGCGCCGGATACCGGCGATACGTCCAGCACAACCGATGTAGGCGGTGCTGATGCACCGGAAGAAAACGGTAACGGTGAAGACGGCGAACGCGTAATCGTCCAGATCTGGCATACCTATACGGGCGACCAGGCCGCATATCTGGAACAGCAGGCAGCCGCTTTTAACGAGAGCCAGAACGAATATGAAGTTCAAGTGCTAGAGCAGGCCTATAACGGCTTTGAAGACACTGTTTATAACGCCGTAGCAAATGGTGTCGGACCGAGCATTATTTTCAATTATGCTTCTACTGCGGTCGATTACATTGAAGCCGGATTGGCTGTAAATATTCAGACCTACATCGACGAAGACGAAGCCGCCGGCGATACGACGATGGCGGATTACATTGATTCCCTGCCGGAATCCATGAAGACCGATGTCATGGGCTTTGCAGACGGCGGAATTTATTACCTGCCTGGTTGCACAACCGGTCCGATTTTCTTCTATAACAAGACAATGTACGATGCGCTTGGTTTGACTGCTCCGACCACCTGGGACGAGCTTGCCGCCAACTGTGAAGCTATTTATAATGAGTATGGCATTGCCGGTTATCTGGCAGACGGCCTAGTAGATGACATTCAGGCGCTGCTGATGCAAAACGGCGAAGGCTATATTGATGTAGAGACCAAGACGGTTGAATTCGGCGGCGAGGGAACCGTTGAAATATTCCAGTGGTTTGCTGATAACGTGGCGGCCGGTTATTTTGCACTTTCCCCAACAAACGATTATGCATCTGACGATTTCAGCACGCAGCTTGTGGCCGGTTTCAGCGGCTCCTGTGTCAACGATCAGTATATTTATGCCGAAGATTTTGAATTTGCCATGGCGCCATGGATTGCTTCCGCCGACGAGGCTTTCTATACCGCGTGGAACCGCGGCCCGATCTTCCTTAAGGCCAGCGACGAGGCAATTGATCGCGGTGCCTATGAGTTTGTAAAGTTCTTCCTGTCTCCGGAAATTAATGCCGGGTGGGCGCAGGTGAACTCCGCGTTATCCCCCTATGGCACCACCGAGGCCAATGAAGACTACCAGGCCTATCTGGAAAATGTTCCGGAGTCCCTGCAGTGCGTGCAGGCAAATCTGGACGCCTCCGGTTCTTTCCCGAATATCCCCGGTGCGTCGCAGCTGCGTGACCTGCTGGAAGAATACTTGACTTATGCAGCTTCCGGGCAGATGACCGCGCAGGAAGCCGTGGATGGATTGGTCACCGCCTGCAATGCGGCTCTTGCCGGCTAGGTTTCGTTTATCCTGATTCGATGGCGTGTTGCAAACTTTTTTGCAGCACGCCTTCCCATATCCGGGACGCATTTTGGCAAATGCACTCCGGATAGGATTAAAAAATGAGGTGTCGCTATGAAGGTTCACCTGGAACAGGTTACAAAACGATTCGGCAGTGTAGTTGCCGTTAATAACTTTACCGCTACGTTAGAGGACGGGGAACTTATTTGCCTGCTCGGGCCGTCCGGCTGTGGAAAGTCTACCATACTGAACATGCTTTCCGGCATCCTCCCCGTTACGTCGGGTACTATCCTGTTTGATGATCAGGACGTCACAAAACTACCGCCGGATAAACGCGGCGTCGGCCTGGTCTTTCAAAATTATGCGCTTTATCCGCATATGACGGTACGCCAGAATATATGCTTTCCGCTGGAAATTCAGCGTGTGCCGAAGGCGGAACGCTTTCGGCGTGCGGACGAAATTGCGCGGCTTGTCCACGTTGACACATTGATGGACCGGCGTCCCGGCGAATTGTCCGGTGGACAGCAGCAGCGCGTGGCAATTGCCCGCGCATTGGTAAAGCGTCCAAAGCTATTGCTTCTTGACGAGCCGCTCAGCAATCTGGACGCGCGGCTACGCCTTGAAATGCGCGAAGAAATCCGTCGTATTCAACAGGAGACTGGCGTGACAACCATTTTTGTGACACACGATCAGGAGGAAGCCATGTCAATTTCCGATCGTATTATTCTGATGCGCGACGGTGTCTTGCAGCAAAACGACCTGCCGCAGGTGCTGTATAATCAACCGGAAAACTGCTTCGTGGCTGACTTTTTGGGAAATCCACCTATTAACCGGATTGAAGGGCTCTGGCACGAGGGGATGTTCTGCCTTGAGGACGGTACCTTTTCTTTGAAATTGTCGCCGCATCAATCTCCGGCAGAGGGGCAACATGTTATTTTTTCTGTCCGTCCGGAAAGTATTCTTGCTTCCACAGCGGAAAATGCGTCGTTTTCCTGTCCGGTCGCGCGGCTTTATGAGATGGGGAAAGAGGAAATCGGTTACCTGCGCTTTGGCTCTGCCGAGCTTCGGGCGTTTCTGCCCGCGGAGTTGAACCTTAAGGCCGGAGATCTTCTCCCTGTCACGCTGCGCGGACGGGGTGTGTTTCTCTTTGATGCGGAGACGGGAGGCAGGCTGTTGTGAAGAAGAGGGATCCATCTGAACCGCGCTTTCGCCGTATCCGTGCGGCGGGTGAAGCTTACCTGTACCTCGCGCCGTTTCTTATTGGTCTGTTCATTTTTACGCTGTACCCGGTAATCAACGTATTTCTTTTGTCTTTCCAATCCGACTACAATTATCTGAATGATACTTACTCCGGCTGGAATCTGGAAAATTACCGCCAGGTTTTATCAGATCCCAAATTTTCACAGGCCATCCGCAATACGTTGTTATACGTTTTGGCCGTTGTACCGGTTTCCACCGTCTTGGCTGTAATCATTGCGTGGCTGCTAAACCGGCGGCTGCGCGGCAGCGCGCTGTTTCAGACGGCGTACTTTATGCCGATGGTCACTTCCATCACAGCGGTGGGGTTAGCCTGGCGGCTCATGTATAATCAGCAGTACGGCATCTTGAACTATGTACTCTCTTTTTTCGGTGTGTCCAAGATCGGTTGGCTCACGGATCCTGCCTGGTCATTGACAGCGCTTGTGATTTTCGGTGTCTGGAACATTCTCCCTTTTACCATTATTCTATTACTCAGCGGCTTGCAAAACATCAATGAGCTCTATTATACTGCGGCGCGCGTTGACGGTGCAAAAGAGGGCCGTATTTTCCGGCGTATTACCGTGCCGCTTTTGGCGCCGACCATTTTCCTGGTATGTATCGTAAATACCATTTCAAGCTTTAAAGTGTTCAGCGAGCTTTACCCGCTTTTTAAAGGCGATCCCGGCCCGGTATATAACCTCTATACAGTCGTTTACTACATTCGCTATATGATGATGGAGAACCGGGAGTACGGCTATGCCGCGGCCGCGGCGGTCATCCTGTTCCTCTTTATTTTTGTGTTCACTATGATACAGCTTTTTGTAAAGAAAAAGCTGGGTAATCGTTCTTAGGAGGTGCCGCCATGCGACGTAAGCTTGGTGATGGCATAGCGTATCTGGTTTTGATCTGTGGCGCCATCATGATGGTTTTTCCCTTTCTTTGGATGTTTCTCTGTGCATTTAAAACACACTATGAGGTAACGCAGTACCCACCGCAATTTTTGCCGGAACATTTTTCGCTTGATAACTTTATTACAGCATTTTCGATGGCTCCATTTCTCAAATATTTTGCCAATTCGCTGATTGTTATGGTAGCGTCCGTAGTTTGCACAACTTTTACAACAATACTAAGTGCTTTTGCTTTTTCACGTCTGCGGTTTCCCGGACGGGAAGTTGTGTTTTCCATTCTTTTAAGCCTGATGATGATTCCATTCGAAATGCTGATTATAACCAATTATACCACGATTGTAGATATGGGGCTTTACAATAAGCTGCCTGCTTTGGTACTCCCCTTTATCAGCAGCATTTTTTACACGTATATCCTCAAGGGCTTCTTTGACACGGTACCGGAAAGCCTTTACTATTCCGCCCGAATCGACGGTGCCTCCAACTGGCGTTATCTTTGGAGAATTATGGTACCTCTGGCACGGCCAAGCCTGGTAACCATTATTCTACTAAACGCCCTGTCAAGCTGGAATTCCTTCATGTGGCCGCTTTATATTACGTCAGATGCGGCTTCCCGCACGTTGCCCTATGGTCTCCAGGTATTTACCACTGAGGCCGGTTCTTCTCCGGAACTTCTCATGGCAGCGTCTACGGTCGTCGTGTTACCCATGATCATACTCTTTATTTTCGCACGGAAATTCATTGTCACGGGGGTCGCTCGTGGTGGCCTCAAGGGATGATACGAATGACGGAACTCTGTTATTAACACATCAAAACCGGGTAGGAAACGAATTCCTGCCCGGTTTTTATCCCTCACTTGTCTATTGATATCGCTGAAGTTTTATATGATCTGCGCAAATCCCGGCTCTCGAAGCCGCAAAACACGGCACTTGCCCTTGCCCAATAAATTGTTCACTTCTATCTGAAATGCATCCAGCAGCTCATCCGGCACGAAAGCTAACGCCGCTCCTGCAAATCCGCCGCCGTGGACACGGCACGCGCCTTTTCCATTGAGCGCATGGCTGCAGACAGCAAGCGTCAGCGCAAGCGCCTGATCCTGTACCGCGCCGCACGGCGTGACGTTCTGCAAATACAGTGCAGACGAGTTTCCCGAAGCAGAGGCCAAACACAGAAACGCGGAGAAGTCACCGGTACGCAATGCCTCCGCTTCTGCCTCCACACGCCGGTTTTCTGCAAATACATGCATCGCGCGCAGAACTGCGCGATCCCCCACCGCTGCACGCAGTGCCGGCAAGTGTTCATAGAACGCCGTTTCTCGGATCTCACGCAAAACGCTTTTCCCAAAAAATGCACATACCGACGCAAGTTCTGTTGGAATCGCCGCATATTCTTCGGTTAAATTTTCATGACCGGCGCC
>URVL01000080.1 GCA_900551265.1 uncultured Eubacteriales bacterium
GCTTCCTTTGTGGGCCCCGTTTGCCGCCCACACGCACCACGGGGCCCCCCGCCTTTCGGATCGGCCCCGGCGGGCGGGCGGGCCGAAACCCCCGCGGCCCCCCGCTCACAACATTTCGCCGGCGGCGCCCCGGGACGCTGGGTCTCTGGCCGCTGCACTTTTGAAGTTGGATGAGGAGCAGGCGGCGCTTTCGGCTCGTATTACTGAGGCGGATGAGCGCATGACACAGAGCCGGGAGCGTATGACACGTATTGCGGCGGAGGGACGTGCCGGTCGCGATCAGGCAGCAAGTCTACGTGCGGCATTTACGTCCGCTGAAATGGACGCTGCACGCCGCGCGGGGGAGCTGACGGACTTGGATGCTCGGGATGTAACTTGCCGTGAACAGATGGAAATACTCCAGAAGAAGCTTGAAGTGCAGAAGAAACGGAGTGCTGAGCAAGCTGAGGCTCTGGAGAGCTGCGCCGCACGGCGTACGGAGCTGGAACGCCTGCGCACAGAAAACGACCGTGCAATCCGCGACGAAAATAACCGTATGCTTTCTTTAGAACGTGAAAAACTGCGTGCTGAGTCTAATTTGCAATCCATAGAGAATGAGCAGCAGACGCTTATTACACGCTTATGGGACACCTATGAGCTGACACGCACTACGGCGCGCGAATTTTGCGTGGACATTGCGGATCAGGCGGAGGCGTCCGCGCGCATTGATACGCTTAAGCGTCAAATTCGTGCCATTGGTAATGTTTATCCGGGCGCAGAGGCGGAGTTTTCCGCAGTTTCGGAGCGATATGCCTTTATGACGTCTCAGCGCGACGACGCGGAACTTTCCAAACGGGAGATTGAGGAAATTATTGCAGATATCGGCGAGCGTATGACAGAGCTTTTCCGCGAACAGTTCGGAATTATTGCGTCGGAATTCTCCAAAACGTTTACGGAGATCTTTGGCGGCGGTACTGCTCGCGTCGAGCTCTCCGATCCGAAAGATATCCTGGGCAGCGGCATTGAAATTCTGGTGCAGCCGCCTGGAAAGACGCTCAAGGTGCTTTCGCTGCTTTCCGGCGGCGAGCGGGCGCTTGCGGCGATCTCCCTCTATTTTGCAATTCTAAAAGTGCGGCCCGCTCCGTTTTGTGTGCTTGACGAAATTGAGTCCGCGCTTGACGAAGTAAATGTCCGGCGCTTTGCCAGGTACCTGCGTAAGCTGACTGGTGAAACGCAGTTTATTGTTATCTCACACCGGCGTGGTACAATGGAAGAAGCGGACATGCTTTACGGCGTGACGATGCCGCAGCAGGGCGTTTCCCGGCTTTTGGCGTTGAATATCAATGAGGCGGAGCGCGATTTTATAAAAGATTAGAGGTGCCTTATGGGTTTTTTTGATAAGATCAAACAGGGACTCACCAAGACGCGCGACAAGCTCGGCGGGTTTGTAGAAAACGTATTGAGTTCCTTCCGTGAGGTGGACGAGGATCTGCTCGAGGAACTCGAAGAGGCGCTGATCCTCTCCGATGTCGGTGTGGATACGGCTGCCGAGACCATTGAGCGCCTGCGCGCGGATGTAAAGTCCGGACGCCTGCGCGAGGTGGATGAAGTGAAAAACCGACTGGCCGAGATTCTGGCGGATATTGTCACGGATGGCGGAAACTATGAAGCTTCCGGAAAAACGCTTGGCTTGCGGCTTGGCACAAATCCGTCGGTTATCCTGGTTGTGGGTGTGAACGGCGTTGGAAAAACAACGACAATCGGCAAGTTGGCGTATCTGCTCAAGAATGAGGGCAGAAAAGTTATGCTTGCCGCCGGCGATACCTTTCGCGCCGCTGCGGCGGACCAGCTTGCTATTTGGGCTGACCGTGCGGGAGCTGATCTTGTGCGCCATGAGGAGGGCTCCGACCCCGCGTCCGTTGTTTTCGATGCAATTTCTGCGGCCAAGGCACGCGGCTGCGATGTGATTATCTGCGATACGGCCGGACGGTTGCATAACAAGGCAAACCTCATGCGGGAGTTGGAAAAGATCGGGCGTGTTATAGACCGCGAGCTGCCGGGCGCTGATCGTGAAAATTTGCTGGTGCTTGATTCTACGACCGGGCAAAATGCCATGATGCAGGCCAAGAGCTTCAGCGAGACGGCCGGAATTACCGGTATTGCCTTAACAAAGCTGGATGGTACGGCAAAGGGTGGTATTGTACTGGCAATTTGCAGCGAATTGAAGGTGCCGGTACGCTTTGTGTGCGTGGGCGAAGGAATCGATGATTTACTGCCGTTTGATGCAGATTCGTTTGTGCGCGCTTTGTTTTGATTAAGGAGTAAGTTTATGGAAAGAATAGATGGGAGAAAAGCTGATGAATTGCGCCCCATGCGCCTGACGCCTGATTTCACAAAATATGCGGAGGGCAGCGTTCTGATTGAGCACGGGAACACAATGGTGCTTTGCAATGCGTCTTTTACGGAAGGAGTCCCGCGGTTCCTCAAAGATTCCGGGCGTGGCTGGCTGACCGCAGAGTATGATATGCTGCCGCGCGCCAACCGGGAACGCAGTCAGCGTGATATTGCAAAATTGAAAGTTTCCGGGCGCAGCGCTGAAATTCAGCGTCTGATTGGTCGCAGCTTGCGGAGCGTGGTCGACATGTCGGTGTTGGGTGAGAATACAATCGTGATTGACTGCGATGTTCTGCAAGGCGACGGCGGTACGCGCTGTGCATCCATTACAGGCGGTTTTGTCGCGCTCTATATGGCGTGCGCGCGCATGGTAAAGTCCGGCGTTTTAAGGAAAATGCCGATCCGCGACTATATTGCAGCGCTGGGAACGGGTATCATTAAAATCGGCGGGGAAGACCATGTGGTTGTCGATATGTGTTATGAGGAAGACTCCGCTGCCATTGCAGACTTTAATGTGATCGGCACCGGTTCGGGGAAAATCGCCGAAGTGCAGGGTACGGGCGAAGGCCGACCTTATACGGTAGATGAACTGATGGCGGTCGTCCGAGCCACTATGCCTGCGTTGGCGTGCGTGATTGCCGAACAGCGGAAGATTACAGATACGCTGGGGGTAAGCTTATGAAGTGGGTGGTCGCTACCTCAAATCCCGGAAAGCTGCGTGAGTTTCAGGCAATTTTTGAAGCCTATGGGCTGGAGCTGATTTCAAAGGCAGAAGCGGGCGTCTTGGAAGATCCCGAGGAAGACGGAACGACGTTTGAGGAAAACGCACTGATCAAGGCGCGTGCTTGTGCAGCGGCTTGCGGGCTGCCTACAGTCTCAGATGACTCCGGTTTGTCTGTGGATGCGCTGGGCGGTGCGCCCGGTATTTTTTCGGCCCGGTATGCTGAACCGGGACATCGTCGTGAGCGGGTGTTAAGCGAGATGCGGAATGTGCCGGAGGCAGAGCGGGGCGCGGCTTTTGTCTGTGCCATTGCCTGCGTGATTCCAGGAGAATGCGAATTCACGGTGCATGGCGAATGCCGCGGCATAATCGCCCATGAAAGCGTTGGAACGGGCGGTTTTGGATATGATCCGATTTTTTTTGTGCCGGAGTACGGAAAAACCTTTGGTGAAATTCCCCCGGAGATAAAAAATCAGGTGTCCCATCGCGCACGCGCGCTGGCCGCCTTGCGAGAAAAACTGCTGGAAATGGGGTATATCCATGCTGACAAGTAAGGAGAGGGCTTATCTGCGCGGCCTTGCAAACGAACTGCGCACGATTTTCCAGATTGGCAAAGGTGACATATCGGACAATTTTTTAAAGCAGGTCTCCGGTGCGCTGGACAGCCGTGAACTGATTAAGCTTCGTGTACTGGATTCCTCGGGACTGACCGCACGTGAAGCGGCTCTTGAAGTCGCAGATGCAACCGAAAGTGAGATTGTCCAGGTGATTGGAACAAGGTTTGTGCTATACCGTGAGAGCCGCGAGCTTGCGCCGGAGCAGCGCATTCAGCTAAAAGTAAAATGACAAGAAAGATTGGCATGTTCGGCGGGACCTTTAATCCGCCGCATATCGGACATGTCCACGCAGCGTGCGCGGCGAGTGAGGCGCTGGGACTGGAGGTTCTGTTTGTCCCGGATAATATTCCTCCACACAAGGAGTTGCCGCGTGGCAGCGCGTCTGCGCAGGACCGTTTTGCCATGACGCAAATTGCTGCGCGCAGTGTGCCGGGTGCTGGAGTTTCTGACATGGAGCTGCGGCGCGGTGAGCGAAGCTATACGGCAGATACGCTGGAAGAACTGCACAGTTTGTATCCAGATGCAATGCTGTGGCTTATCGTTGGCACGGATATGCTTTGTACGCTCGAACACTGGTACCGTCCGGATCGGATTCTGACACTTTGCCGTGTTGCGGCTTTGGCGCGCAGCGAGGGAGACCATGCTTTAATTCAGAAGTATGCGGCGCGCCTTACCGCACGTTTTGGCGCAGATATCGATGTTGTGGATACAGATCCGGTGCCCATTTCATCGTCTCAGATACGGGAAGGTCTCTATCACGGTACGGAAAAATGGCTGCCCGCAGGCGTTTTTGCGTATATTAAGGAAAAGGGGTTATATCTTGAAACCTGATTTGGATAATCTGCGCCATGTTGTGGAGGAAAAGTTGCCCGGACGTGCGGCACATATCTTTGGCTGCGAAAAAACTGCTGCAAAGTTGGCGCGCTGTTGGAATGTGGATGAGGAAAAGGCGCGTTTTGCCGCACTTTTACATGATATCACCAAGCAATATTCACATATTGAACAATTGAAATTTGTCCAAAAGTACGATATACTGGTAGACAAGGATTTTGATCGTTTTCCGGCTCTCGCTCACGCTGTTACGGGAGCGGCGGTCGCCCGCGCAGAGTATGGCGCAGACGAGGAAGTGGCAAGCGCTATCCGGTACCATACGACCGGGCGTCCGGGTATGACAAAACTTGAAAAAATACTGTATCTCGCCGATTATATAGAACCGACACGTGAGTTTAAGGGCCTGGATGAGGTCCGCGAGCTTGCTTACCGCGATTTGGATGCGGCGGTGTTACGCTCTACGGCGGATTGTTTGATGTATAATCTAAAAAAAATGAGGCCGATTCATCCCATTACCATTGCCGCGTATAACGAAATGGTGGAAACGGCTGTTCGTTCCATTTAGTTGAAAGGCGATTTCCATGGACTATAATCAGCATAATCATAACGGCGAGAACCGCCGTGTTGTGGGGCCGTATATCCCAAAAAGACGTAAAAAGCGTAAATCACACAGAGGGCTTATTGCATTTATTTGTGTATTGGCTGTATTTGCGATTTTGGGATCTGCGGGCGCAATTTATTGGACGCTCTATGTAAAGCCGCCGGAGGCGGTTGTTCCGGCCCCGGATGAGGAACCGACTCCTGTTTTGGACGGCGACGGAGATGGTCTGCCGGACGGGGTGAATACGGAGGACCTCACAGAGGATGAACTGGAGCAGATGCGCGCAATTATTGCCGAGCAGGCCCAGGAGATTGACCTCTCCGGCGTTGCCCAGCGCGACGGCGTGTTTACGGTTTTGGTTGTCGGCACAGATGTGTCGGGCCAACTGACGGATACAATCGTTGTTGCGACCTTTGATACGAACGATAAGTCTGTTGCCATTCTCAATATTCCGCGTGATACCATATCCAGGTCGGCAAACGGTACGACACATAAAATTAATGCCGCTTATGGACAGGGCGGCATGGATCGATTAATCACCGAAGTCAAGAATCTGATTGGCTTTGAGGTCAATCGTTATGTTATTGTGAATTTTACGGCGTTTGTGCGGATTGTTGATGCAATCGGAGGCATAGAGATTGACGTCCCGGAGGATATGTATAAAAATACCGGCGATATGCTAATTGATTTAAAGGCCGGGACTCAGCTTTTAGACGGCGAGCATGCGTTGATGCTGATGCGTTATCGCGGTTATGACAACGCCGATATTGAGCGCATCAATATGCAGCAGGAAGTGTATCGTGCGGTTATTGAACAGCTTGCCACGCCTGCGACCATTTTGAAGTTGCCATCGCTCACGTCAATTATTGCACAGAATGTTCAAACAGATATGTCCGTAGGCGAGTTGATTTGGATTGGTACGAATTATGTTACCATGGATACGAATGATGTTGTGACTAATACGATACCGCATACCGCGAGATATATCAATAATATTTCTTATGTTCTGCCTGATGAACAGGAAATCCTGGCACTTGTGAACGAGTACTATAATCCTTATGAAGAGGAAATTACGCGTTTAAATTTGGCGGATGTTCCTGTTGAGCAGTCTGAGAGTGCGGGAGAAACGTCCGTAGCAGTGGACGAACCGGAGGAGACAGATGAGGCAGATCCTACAGATGATGCCGGGTCAACAACGAATGGGGCGGGTAGATTAGATGAATCGGGGGAGACGGATGATGCTGATGATTCTTCGGCAACGCAGATCCCCGACTGGATATCCGGCTCCGGCAGTGGTTCGGATGAGGATGATTCTTCGTTAGGCGGTTAGTATGGGAAGAGGAAAGCATACCAAACGCCGCATGGCGGCGGGCTACCGTTTTTTTCTGACTTTCTGCGTCACGCTCTGTATCTTAACGGTTTTAAGTGTCCTGTTTGTATCCTTTGTTTACCGTCCGGAGATTGGTGAGAACATGCTTTCCGGCGTTCGGAACCTCCTGTCCTCGTTTGGAGATACGGAAAACGGTACGGCACCGAACGTTTCCGGTGAGAACAGGCGTGAAGGCATGTATACGGTGCTGGTGGCGGGTACCGATTATGACGGTACGCGTACGGATACCATCCTGGTTGCCACCATTGATACAAAAGAGGGTACAATCAATGTGCTCAGCATCCCGCGCGATACGCGTGCTTATATGGAAGATGGCTCTGTGCACAAGATCAATGCGGCGCATAACCGCGGCAGTGAGCGTATGTTGATCGAGATTACCAATACAATCGGTTTTACGCCCGATAATTACGTGGTATTGGACTATGGCGATTTTCAGAGCATTATCGACGCGCTGGGTGGCGTGGACGTATATGTGCCGATGGATATGTACTATGTAGCCGACGACATGGTGATTGATCTGAAAGAGGGTCAGCAGACGCTAAACGGAGAACAGGCGTTGATGTTCATGCGTTACCGCGCAGGGTATGCAGATGCCGACTTGGGACGTATTCGTGCGCAGCAGACGGTCTTTTTATCACTTGCGAACAAATTGATGTCCGCCCAGGTAATTTGGAGCGTTCCGGAGCTGGTGAGGGTTTTTTATGATGGCGTTGAAACGGACTTTACGCTCTCGGAAATCGTATGGCTGGGCATTCAATGCCTTGCAATGGATTTTGACGGCTTTTCAGTCGATATGATTCCGGGCCATGTCAGCGGGGCGGATTATGTTGTGGATGTCGATGAGGCATTAACGCTGATTAATGAAAAGTACAATCCTTATACCAAGCCGATAACGACGCTGAATACAGCGGAATAGAACGGGGGCTGCTCTATGAGTAAAAATGAAAAAATGACGGAACAAGAGATCGAACAATATGTGAAAGCGGCTGCTGCTGCGCTGGAGGACCAGCGCGCGACGGAAATTGAGATTCTGCATGTGGCGAAATTGACCACCATGGCTGATTATTTTATCCTGTGTACCGGCGGCTCTACGACTCATATCCGTTCTCTTTCCGAAGCAGTGGAGCATGAAATGGAGACACAGTACGGTTTGCGTCCTCACCATATTGAAGGGTATAGTGCGGCAAACTGGATTTTGATGGATTATGGTTTTATGGTTGTCCATATTTTCCATAGAGATACAAGACAATTCTATTCTCTGAATAGGCTTTGGTCGGATGCGGACCAAACTGTTGCGGAGAGGACGGAGAGATAAGTATGAAATACGAAAGCCAATCGATCGAGCGTAAGTGGCAGAAAAAATGGGAAGACGCAAAGGCATTTCACGCTGTGACGGGCAGCGAGAAACCGAAGTACTATGCGTTGATTGAGTTTCCCTATCCCTCGGGCCAGGGTCTTCATATCGGACATCCACGGCCGTATACGGCGATGGATATTGTCGCGCGTAAACGCAGGATGCAGGGATATAATGTTTTGTTCCCAATCGGCTGGGATGCTTTTGGACTGCCAACTGAAAACTATGCAATCAAGACGCATACGCATCCGGCGAAGGTGACGCATGATAATATTGCTCACTTTACGGAGCAGACCAAGGCGATTGGTTTTTCCTTTGACTGGGATCGTGAGATATCCACAGCGGATCCGGAGTTTTATAAATGGACGCAGTGGATTTTTTTACAAATGTATAAGAATGGCTTGGCTTACAAGCAGAAAATGACTGTCAACTGGTGTACGTCCTGCAAAATCGTACTTGCCAATGAAGAAGTTGTAGAAGGTCATTGTGAACGCTGCGGCGGCGAAGTGATTCATAAGGAAAAAAGTCAGTGGATGCTGCGCATTACAAAATACGCACAGCGCTTGCTTGACGGGCTTGATACAGTTGACTATATTGAACGCGTGAAACTTGCCGAGCGCAATTGGATTGGCCGGTCAGAGGGCGCAGAAGTTGACTTTATGACGACGGCGGGCGACAAGCTTCGTGTGTATACTACGCGTCCTGACACGCTTTTTGGCGCGACTTACATGGTAATGTCTCCAGAACACCCGTATATTTCCCGTTGGGCTGACCGGCTTTCCAACATGGAGGAGATCCGCGCCTATCAGGCGGAGGCGGCGCGAAAGTCCGATTTTGAGCGTGCGGAACTTGACCACGATAAAACTGGTGTGAGGCTGGACGGCGTTTTGGCGGTGAATCCCGTCAATGGACGTGAAATTCCGATTTATATCTCCGACTATGTACTTATGAACTACGGTACCGGCGCTATCATGGCGGTTCCTGCCCATGATACGAGGGACTGGGAATTTGCGAAGAAATTTGGCTTACCAATTATAGAAGTGGTTGCGGGCGGTGATGTGCAGAATGAGGCCTTTACCGATGTCGCAACCGGCAAGATGGTGAATTCCGGCTTTTTGGACGGTATGGAGGTTGCCGAGGCCAAAAAAGCGATTGTCGCTTATTTAAAGGAAAAGGGAATCGGCGAACCGAAGGTGAACTATAAGCTGCGCGACTGGGTGTTCTCCCGTCAGCGCTACTGGGGCGAGCCTATCCCGATTGTGATTTGTCCCAAGTGCGGGTTTGTACCGTTGTCCGAGGATGATCTGCCGTTGCGTCTGCCAGATGTAGAAAGCTATGAGCCGACCGATAATGGCGAGAGTCCGCTTGCCAAGGTGCGGGACTGGGTAGAGGTTACATGTCCGCACTGCGGTGGTCCTGCGGAACGTGAGACAGATACGATGCCTAACTGGGCCGGATCATCTTGGTATTTCTTACGTTATATGGACCCACATAACGATAAGGCGCTTGCCTCACCGGAAGCCATTCGATATTGGGGGCAGGTGGATTGGTATAACGGCGGTATGGAGCATGCAACGCTTCATATGCTGTATTCCCGCTTCTGGAATATGTTCTTACATGATATCGGCGTTGTA
>URVL01000081.1 GCA_900551265.1 uncultured Eubacteriales bacterium
AAAGAAGAAGCATTAAAAATTTCTGAAAAATTAAGGAAAATAACATTAAAAATTGAAGTTAAAGCTGGAGAAAATGGGAAAATATTCGGAGGAATTACAGCAAAAGAAATAGCAGAAGCTTTAAACTGTGATCTTGATATGAATTTCACTTTAAGGGATACCGGCGAACAAGTTTAATAAGTTACAGTTCGGAAGAACGCACTTACCCAAGAAAGCCCTACAGCTGCAAAGTTGTAGGGTCTTTTCTTTGTCGTCGTTGGGTGATACAATAAAAGAAAAAGGAGTTGTATCATGAAAGCACTGTTTATAGGCGGCACTGGAACGATCAGTATGGCAATTTCCAAACTCCTGATTGCGCAGGGGCATGAGTTGTATCTTTTGAATCGGGGCAATCGTACAGCCGAACTGCCGGAGGGCTCGGTTTCTCTTGTGGCGGATATTAACGAAGAGGATAAAGTACGTGGACTATTGTCCGGTATGACGTTTGACGTTGTGGCGGATTTTATTGCTTTCACGCCGGAGCAGATTGCGCGGGATTACCGGCTGTTCCATGGTATCACCCGGCAATACATATATATCAGTTCTGCGTCGGCCTATCAAAAACCGTTATCAAACCCGGTGATTACGGAGGGTTCCACGCTTGCAAATCCCTATTGGCAATATTCCCGCAATAAGATTGCCTGTGAAGAGTTACTTTTGAAGCTGTACCGGGAAGATGGGTTCCCTGTAACGATTGTGCGTCCAAGCCATACCTATGACGAACGGCGCGTCCCGCTGGGCGTAGAGGGAAAAAATGGTTCGTGGCAGGTGCTCGACCGTATGCTGCATGGCAAGCCCGTGATTATTCATGGCGACGGTACGACGCTTTGGACGGTAACGCACAACTCAGATTTCGCTAAGGGCTTTGTGGGATTGATGGGCAATATCCGTGCCATAGGGGAAGCCGTACAAATTACCTCAGATGAATCGCTTACCTGGAACCAGATTTATCAGGCGACTGCTGCGGCACTGGGCGTGGAATGTAAGCCCTATTATGTCTCGACAAAATTTTTAGAGGCTGTCAGTGCGCCGGGAGCGATGGACGGCCTGTGGGGAGACAAGTCTCACACAGTCATTTTTGACAACAGCAAGCTCAAGCGTCTTGTTCCTGGTTTCCAGGCAACAGTTAATTTCAGTGAAGGCGTACGTCTTGCAGTCAAAACTATTTTGGGCAATCCGGCGTATCAGAAGGCTGACCCGGAATTCGATGCGTGGTGTGACCGCGTGATTGCAGCACAGGAAGCCGCGAAACAGGCGGTTTTGGGTTAACCTGTCTATAACGGCATTCCATAAGACAATTTGTTTTAATAATTGGAGAAATTGATTCTGAATCCTAAAGGAAATATACGATAACCCCCCGCCTGGATTTAACAGGTGGGGGGTTCACTATGATAATGTAATTAGTCGATGTCTTCCACGATTTTCTCCGGCGGCGTATCCAGCACGTCCGGGTGCTTTAGTATTTCGCGCAAATATTTTAAACCTGTGGCATAATAATGCCCGTCACAAATACGTTCATCAAGTACGAAGGTATAATCCATAAACCAATGCTGTTTGATGCTGCCGTCCTTTTCGATCATCAATTCGGAACGCCGTGCGCCGAAGGAAAAAAAGACCGGCACATTACCGAAATTGTAGAGATGATGATAAATCGGCGGTATACCAAGCGAGCCCATTGAAGTAATGAAATAGGATGCGTGAAACGGACTCAAATCGGTAATCGCCTTTGGAAGAAGGCCGAAATAATCTAAAAACTTCAGAAGCCCAACTGTAAACCGCAGGAGCAATCGCGGAATATAATTTAAAAGCTTCGCAAGATTGTCAAAGTCCGACTGTCCTTCCGTGCCGCGATTGGCTTCGATCAGTTGATTAAACTTTCGATAAACATCTTCCGCAGTGGCGTCAAGTGGGAACACCTCTTTGACTACGGTATCCTGCGCATTTAATTCCATATTTTTTTTGATGGTAAGCGCAATCACCAATTCATTGCGGGCGTAGAGCGTCTGACCGGAAATGAAACGGTTCAAACCCGGCAGCTGAGAAACGAGCCGGACGTAAGAAGCAATGAGTACGTGCATCATGCCAAATCCCTTCAGCCCTTCCGCACGTTTTTTCAGTATGTATTTGTCAACTTGCGCGGTGTCAATACTATCACGAATATAGTTCAGCGCGTCATTGCGGTCCTTCATGATGAAAATAGCAATACGCGTCATGGGATTTAACGTGCGGATTTTTCGACCGTCGTTGCGATCGCCGAAATGGCGTTTTCTTGTCACCCTATCAACTCCTTTGTAACATGTTTTTATTATAACACATTTCTAAATTATGAACAACATAAAAACGACAGATTTTGAAAATTAATAAGCATTTCTATAGAAAATCTTAATGATGTTCCCTGAAATTGGTGTCAAACACTGTTATAAAATGATCGATCAAGGCTTTTTTTACGTAACTACCAGAAATTTCGATTTGAAAGAGAGCAAAAACAGGCGCGGACTTTTATCAGTTCCACGCCCGTTACTATATATGTTTATGCAATCGTTCTTTGGAGAGTATTCCTTAGGTTCAGACCTTAAGAGTGAAAACTCCGATTCACAGATGCGCACGAAGGAAACGGAGCACAACTTCATCAATGTCCGGGATCCAGATGCCAACGGCGTGTCCTGCACCCGCCACATTGTAAAACTCCACTTTTTTTCTGCATGCACGCAGTTTTTCATAAAGTATTACGCTCTGACTGAATGGAACGACAGGATCCTCATCTCCGTGCAGGATGAAAACAGGAGGAATGGCCCGGTCGGGCAAGATATAATTAAGGGGATTTGCCAATTGAGCCTGCTCTCGAAGTGCTTCATAGGTCTCTGCTTTTTCAAAAAGGAGAAGCTCCTTACGTACTTCCTGTGGAATGGATCCGCTCTGTTCTTCTGCCTGAAACATTTTTGACATATCAGTCGGGCCATAAAAGTCAATGATACAGCTGACATCTGCCGTATAGCCGCCGTAATCCGGCGTATCAAACATATCGCCATATGCCAGCCCCGCCATAAGCGCGGTGTGACCGCCGGAAGAATCCCCCATAATGGCAATTCGTTCAGGATCCACGCCCAATTCTTCTGCATGTGCTTTGACATAACGGATTGCGGTGCGCGCATCCTGAATTTGCGCAGGGAACCCCGCTTCTTCTGAATAACGATATTCCACGCTGGCAATGACATATCCGGCGCGCGCGTAGGGAACCAGTTTGGCAAGATACTGTTTCAGATTTTGTTTGTGCCAGCCGGATCCCTGGATATAGACAATTGCGGGATTCTTTTCTCCCGATTTTGACTGCCGGATAATTTGCAGCGTGAGAGGACGGTGACGCTCGACATAGACGACGTCGGGATAGTAGTCCGGATGCTGCGGACGGGTATTGTCCGCGTAGAGCACATGCATACCGGCCGGGTACGTATACTGAAATGCTGGCTTTCCTTCCATAATAACCTCCTCATAAAAATGACGGTATTTAGAATGTTATGATATTGCAATGGCGTCCTGGGTAAGGATCTCACCCTGCTGCGTTGTCTCGACACGATATCCTATGGGAACGGAAAAAATACTTTGTCCGTTGATGGAAGCCTCTGCCTGTCCATTGCAACAGGTGATCCGGTAACAGTCGTCACCCCAGCGCTGGATATAATCGGAGTCCGCGCCGCCCAGCGCACCCCAAATAAGGCGGTCCCGTATCGGTGTAACGCCGTAAAAACGTGCAATGAACTCCAAAACAGAGAGTGCTGTCGGGCCATATTCATCACCGTCGCCGGCAGGCTCCATTGTCCATGGGTCATACTGCTGGGTAAATACACCGGATTTTTCGACCGCCTCTATCAGCTTTAAACCAACTGCTGTCAGAACGCTGTAACATTTATAATTCTCCAGTGCTCGTATGGCGCGCTGATACGTGAGCCCTTCGGGCGCACCGCTCCAGTTATTTCCGCGGATGTTGCGAAAGAGCGGGTCATTAGCCGCAATGGAAGTCAAAGGCATGGGTGTCCAAAATTCAGCTGGATTCAGGAGATGCTCCCGCACAAAACGTTCTGCCATATCGGGGTAAAATAAACCGTGGTACATGGCGCGCAAATTGTTATGAATAAGCGTATCCATAAAGCGGTTGTCACAGTCGCGGTCATAGCACGCTCCGCGTTCCTCACGCCAGAGATATTCCCTCACACGGCGTCGTACGGCTTCCACCTTTTGACGCCATGCAGCTTCCTGCCCATTTGCAAGCAGTGCCGAAACATCTGCGAGCATCACGCGGCTGTCGTAAGAGTATCCCATGATATCCATCGACTCATACGGAAGCAGCCCGTATCCATAAGGCGGGCTGTCGCTTCCCCAGTAAAGGTCTTCGACACCGGGAAAACGTGTAGAATGATCCTCACCTGTATCATATAGTGTGAAAAGTTCCAGGCATCCGTCCCCATCTGTATCGCGGGTGCGCCAAAGATAATCATCGTAGCGCGAAAATGCATCGTAGAGGCGCTCCAGATAGGCGCGATTGTTATCACGCATCCAATAGTAAACATTCAATGCGTGATAGGGGAAGGAAAGCCCCTGCAAGTGCGAGAAAGCCGCCTCCGTACCATCCGGCCGCCGCCGCAGGACACCGGGCAGACGGCCGTCTTTACGCTGATAATTGAGAAAAAGAATTTGATTATTATATGCTACATCCATGTCGCGCTTTGCATACATTTCACCGCCCATAGGCTGCGTCTCAATCCAGATGTTGCGGTAAATGCTGCCTTCGATGAGGACACGCCGCCCATCCATAAGGGCAATATTGCCGCGTTCGATTTCTTCCGCGCGATTGTAGATTTTTTGCAGCGCCTCATCAGAGGTTTCGAACGATACGGATGTGGAAATCATGGCCCTTCTTCCCCCTATCATCGTACGAATTATCTATATTATACTGTTACGAGACAGAAAACGCAAGTTTGGTAACAAAAAAGTTCAAACAAGCGGCGAATATAAAAAATATAAAGAATTAAAAAGGTGTGGAAAATTTCTTCCACACCTTTAGTCGCACGTTATGTTATGCAATCGCAGCCTTTGCCTGATCGCAGAGCGCTGCAAACGCAACTTTATCAGATACGGCCAGTTCAGCAAGCATTTTGCGGTTCATCTGAACGCCGGCCTTTTTCAGACCGTACATGAAACGGGAATAGTTCATACCGTTTACCTTTGCCTGAGCGCTAATACGGGTAATCCAGAGCTTGCGGAAATCGCGCTTTTTGAGCTTACGGCCTATATAGGCATATTTTAAGGATTTCATGACAGCCTGATTTGCCGTCTTAAAGAGCTTTGACTTGCTGCCATAATACCCCTTGGCGAGCTTTAAAACTTTATTTCTTCTCTTACGCGTCATCATCGCGCCTTTTACTCTAGCCATATTATATTACCTCCAACAAATTCTTTTGTCTTATGCGTAAGGCATCATTTTTTTGATGTTGCTGCCCATGCTCTGATCGATATAAGCGCTTTTACGCAGGGCTCTCTTACGCTTGGTGGTTTTGTTGGCTTTGACGAGCTTATGGCGGCGGCCTTCCTGAGTATGCTTTACTTTACCGTTTTTCGTAATTTTAAAACGTTTTGCAACTGCGCTGCGGGTTTTAATCTTAGGCATAATGTATATCTCCTCTCATTTTTGGGCCATTATTTAGCAGGCTTTGGCGCAAGAAACATTAGCATGTGGCGCCCCTCCAGCTTCGGAGGTTTTTCCACCGTACCCAACTCACTGCACTGCTCGGCAAAGTTCAGGAGCAACTCCTGACCAAGCTGCGTATGCGTCATCTCCCTGCCTCTGAAACGGATCGATACTTTGATCTTATCTCCGTTTTGCAAAAACTTTTTGGCCTGATTGAGCCGGACGTTGAGATCGTGAATACCGATACCAACGCTGAGCTGCAATTCTTTTGTTTCCACAATACGCTGATTTTTACGGGCCTCTTTTTCACGTTTGGCCTGCTCAAACCGGTATTTGCCGTAGTCCATGACACGGCAGACAGGCGGATTGGCCTGCGGAGCGATCTTGACGAGGTCAAGGCCTTTATTCAGGGCGATTTTCTGCGCGTCCTTAACGGACATAATGCCAAGCTGGGAACCGTCCTCATCAATGAGGCGGACTTCACGGTCCTTGATTGCCTCGTTGATCTGATGCTTTACGTTACTGATGCCAAAACACCTCCAATAAAAAAATAAACGGCTTCACAGCCGCCCACAAAAAACACAACCATACAAAAAGACAACTGCCGAATTGCATGGATATGCATCCTGTTAACCCTTGTGCTGTGCTGAGGGTGGGGAACAAAATTCCCACTTCTTTTTCTAAATAACTATACCATATAAAAGCAAGCTTGTCAAGCACTATTTTTCTGAATAGGGTGCCCGCCGTCCGGGACAATTTGGCATGGGGCAGAGACGGCAATTTTCATAGTGCGTATTGCTGCTGAATAAGATGCCGGACGTGGATTTGGTGGGAGTCATCAGACAACTGTCCGTTAATTCAACGCCAATAGCATCTGCAGCGTCGCCGAGGATTGAAAAAAGAATTTTCTGCTGAGAAAGCGGCCACTCCGGCAGTGAGCCGGGATTCATATGCGAGAGATAACCGGAAGGCAAATAGTGTTCTCGGATATACCGAAAAAGATAGCGCTGCGCAGCGCCGACATAAAAAAGCTTAATGGCATCCGCCCAATACTGTAAAAGCGGATCGTGCAAAGCGCGCGACCATTCTTCCAATTCACGGCCGCAGGTACACACATACGGAAAAACGCGGAACACGCCGCGCAGATTTTCTGCCATGAGCGCGCAGTCGATCCGTACGCCGTCGATTAAAACAAAGTCATCCCCGTGATCCTGTATCTGCGACAGGCATGTTGCGGCCTTTGGGACAGCCAGGTTCACCGCCTCGTGAACCAGTTGCCGAACATCGGCAAGCTCATCCGGTTCAAGCGCGTCGGGCAGACGCAGGCTGGAGAAGACGAGGTCTTCTGCGTAAGTTTCCGGCAGGGTACGAAAAATGAGTCGTTCCATAACGGGCACACTCCATTCAATTCAGAAGTTCTTTAGAAAGACGAATAAAATCTTCCGTGCCGAGCATTTCCCCGCGAACGTCTTCGCGGAAGCCGCAGGAACTGATGCATGCCAGCGCGCGGTCACGGTCACAGAGCGCAGCAGACGTCAATGCATTTTGCAGCGTTTTACGCCGCTGCGCAAACGCCGCCCGCACGACATCGAAAAACATCTGCTCAGCTTCCCGGGAAAGTCCACGATTGACCGGCGCAAGCGACAAGACTGCCGAGGCAACTTTGGGACGCGGAAAAAAACAATCTGCGGAAACGCGGAATAAAACCTTTGGCTCTGCATAATAACGTACGATTGCCGACGCAGCACAATAATCGTTTTCTCCGGGAAGCGCACAGAGCCGTTGTGCAGCCTCACGCTGTAAGAGTAATGTGATATGAGAAAAGAGCTTTGACTCCAGCAGCATGGTAACAGTCGGCGTTGTGATATAATAGGGAAGATTTGCACAGGCTGCGAGACGTTGACACGGCAATGCATCCCGACAGAAGGTGGGAAGATCCAGCTTCAATGCGTCTTCACAGTATACCTGGACATTTTCACAATCTGCGAGTGTTTCCGACAGAACCGGCAGAAGCGCGCGATCGATTTCCACCGCCGCAACACGCGCGGCGCGCGCGGAGAGGTCGCGCGTCAACGTACAAATCCCGGGACCGATCTCCAAAACGCCGGTGTCCTGGCTGATACCGGCGTTGTCAAGCATTCGATCCAGGGCTTTGCGGGAAACAATAAAATTCTGGCCAAGCGACTTGGTAAACGAAAAACCGTATCGCCGGATCAGGTCCCGCACCACGGCGGGCGACGTTAAATCCATCATGAAGCTAAAATATAGACGCGGGCCTTTTGCCGCCCAAATGTGATGCACTCTGCAGTTGTATCATAGAACAGATCGATGCGGTATCCCTTGATAAACCCGCCGGTATCGCCTGCTACGGCATAACCGTATACCCAAGTACCGTCTGCCGCGACGACATACATCTTGGTGCCAAGTGGGATGACCTTGGGATCCACTGCAATAATACCGTATTGTGCAACGGCTCCGGACTTTGTGATGTTGAAATCCGCACCTTCCGTGGTATAGGCGGTTGCAACGACATCGATGTAACTCTCATAGGGAATTTGCGTACCATCTTCCAACGTCAAAAGCTGGCTTGTTGTTGATACGGTGAACGATGACGAGGGAGGAATGGAAGTAGACGTCCCATAGGCAACAATTTCATTTACCGGCTTCTCATACACAGACGTTGCCGCCAGCACACGATTTGTCTTTACGCCGTTTTTATAAATAATATCATAGGTATACCGCCTGACGCCGTTTACCCCTTTTTGGATGACCACTTCACTGCCGTCAATCAAAGAGGAACTTGCCTGCATTACGGTTTCATAAGGGATAGATTCATACTCATATTCTTCCTCAACGGTGACGCGCGTGATGTAAATATTCATTCCGGAGCTGATCTGTGCATTGTGATCGACGCTGAGTTCGTCGAACTCGCCAAGCTCAATTCCAACTGTTTCCAACGCATCTGCAACGGTACCTGAAGATACATAAATTGTATATTCCTGCCCGTTATCATGAACGGTAAGTTCTGTCGCAGAAACGTCAAGATCCATAACTGCGAAGGAATCTTCGCGCGCGTCGCCGCCCAGGAGCTGCTGAATGGAAGTGATTTTCAGCGCGGTGTCCTCTGGAATCGGGTGACTATAAACCAGCGCGGCGGCAAGGCACGCTAAAGATGCTGTCATAAGCCCAATGACCTGCGTCATCCGTTTGGTGTCAAAGGAAAGAGTGTGGGCCTGTAACCTGCTGTGTTCCATAGAATCTCCAACTACCATATAAATTCACAATATTATACCATAGCACGAGTAATTTCGCAAGTCTGTTCAAAATTGCGCCCGGTGTAAGGAAAATATTGAGATATAAAGCCCCGGCAAATTCATGAAATTGCCTTGAGGAGAATCCATAGATATGATATGATCATTGTAAAATATGAAGTCATGAAAGTTACCATTTAAGATGATCTGATGGGAAGAGCACCAGGCTTTTTCCTATTTTACAGAATACGGGGGAAATGATGAGAACCGT